>JAUNRY010000219.1 GCA_030539475.1 Bacteroidia bacterium
GTGCAGGCAATCGACGCTCTCGCGTAATTCCCGCATCTCTTTAATGATTTTTGAAATATCTACAACCTGCTCATTCATAGATACAAAGATACTTAAAAAGAATATGCCGTACAACAAAAAAACAGATTATTTTGCCAATAATTTATTGACAACCAGTATGTCTATGAAATATAAAAACAGGAAATGAGAACGAATCAAATGAGATAAAAAAATGGCTGAATAGTTACCAAAAAGTTTAAAAACGATGGTAGATGGATTACGGCGCCAGCCTGTGAAGGGTCCAGCCCTCTTCCGTTTTGTAATACGCGAGGCGATCGTGCAGCCGGTTTGGGCGGCCTTGCCAAAACTCAACAACGGTGGGACGGACAAGAAAACCTCCCCAATGCAACGGGCGATGAACAGGTTTTCCCAGTAACTTTTGTTCGGTTTGTAGCCACATTTCATCCAATTCTTGGCGCGAGTTAATGATTTTACTTTGGGGCGAAGCCCACGCGCCAATTTTGCTGGTTTCGGGGCGAGCGTTGAAATACGTATCGGAATCTTCGGCCGAAAGTTTTTCCACCCGGCCTTCTATCCGCACCTGACGTTCCATTTCGTGCCAATCGAAAACCACTGCGGCAAACGGATTAGCCAGCAACTCCCTCCCCTTCCGGCTTAAATAATTGGTGAAAAACACAAACCCGTCGTCGTTCACTTCTTTCAGAAGCACAACTCTAACAGACGGTTTTCCATCTAACGTGGCTGTTGCCAATGTCATGGCGTTGGGTTCGGGAAATCCGGCTGCAATGGCCTGGTGCATCCATTGGTTGAATTGGCGAATTGGATTTTCAGTTACCTCATTTTCAGCGAGATTATCCAACGTATATTCTTTTCTGAAATCAAATAATTTTGTCATATCGGCCAAAAAACATATTGTTCATCGTTTCTTTATAACCATTTTTGGCATTTTTGGTTTAATGGTTCATCTTTTTTTTCTTAACTTCGCACACTGTAAACTTTTTTCGGAAAAATCTTATGATAAGAGTGGAAAAAATACACAAGAGTTTTGGAGAACTCCAAGTGTTGAAAGGAATTGATTTAGAGGTTAACAAGGGAGAAATAGTGTCGATTGTGGGGCCCAGCGGAGCCGGGAAAACCACCTTGTTGATGATAATGGGAACGCTGGAAAAGGCCAACTCGGGCCGAGTGCTCATTGATGGAAATGATTTGAGCAAGCTAAACGAAAAGAAGTTAGCCGATTTTCGAAACCAACACATCGGTTTCGTGTTTCAATTTCATCAGCTTCTGCCCGAATTTACCGCGCTCGAAAACGTAATGATTCCTTCGCTTATCGGGAACACGAGCCACTCCGCAGCCACCAAAAAAGCCAAAGAACTTCTTCACATGATGGGGCTGGCAGACAGGATGGAGCATAAACCAAACGAGTTGTCGGGCGGTGAAAAACAGCGAGTTGCCGTTGCGCGCGCACTGATAAATAATCCGCTTGTGGTGTTTGCCGATGAGCCGTCGGGCAGTCTCGATTCCGACAACAAAGAGGAATTGCATTCGCTTTTTTTCGAACTGCGCCAAAAACTCAATCAAACATTCGTCATTGTTACACACGATGAAGATTTGGCATCCATCACAGACCGGACAATCCACATGAAAGACGGTTTGATTGTTGACCCAATGACGGAATAAAAACCACCGCCAAACAATGATAATTTATTGACTCATAATAACATATTCCGCCAACTATCGTTAAAAAAACTAAACTCACACATAAACGTTATGAAAAAATTTCTTATGGCAACCATACTCACGGGAACGCTGCTTTCTTGCATCGAAAGCACACCAACAAACGCATCGAAAACAAATAACAACACGGATGAAATTATCGGGAAATCTGCATTCACAGCCGAAAGCGGAATAATGTCGCCCGAAGCGTTATACAGTTTCGGACGCGTGGGCAGCGTGGTGGTTTCGCCCGATAAAAACCAGCTTCTCTATCAGGTAACTTATGTGAGCCTCGACCAAAATAAAACCAATCCCGAATTGTTTGTCATGCAAACGGATGGTTCGGGGAAAAAACAACTTACCGCCACCAACACACGCGAAAGCAATCCGCAATGGATTGACAACGGACGGCGAATAGCGTTTCTGAGCAACGAGTCGGGGTCGTCGCAAATCTGGACAATGAATCCCGATGGCGCAGGCAGGCGCAAAATATCGGATGTGGAAGGCGGCATCGACGGTTTTTTGTTTTCTCCCGACGAGAAAAAAATCCTCTTTTATAAAAGTGTAAAAGTGAGTGAAACAACTACCGATAAATATCCCGATTTACCCCATTCATCCGGCCGCGTCATCGATGATATCATGTACAAGCACTGGGATTCTTGGGTGGAAAATGCGCCGCATCCGTTTGTGGCCGATATAGATGGAGATAAACTATCGAACATCAAAGATTTACTCGAAGGCGAACCTTACGAATCGCCCGTTTTGCCTTTCGGCGGAACAGAACAGCTGGCGTGGAGCCCCGACAGCCGCACCATCGCCTACACATCCAAGAAAAAAACCGGACGCGACTATGCGGTATCTACCAATACGGACATCTATTTTTACAACGTTGAAACCGGCGAAACGCGCAATGTAACCGAAGGAAACATGGGATATGATGTGAATCCGCAATTTTCGCCCGATGGCAATTTCCTTGCCTGGCAAAGCATGGAACGCGATGGATATGAGGCCGATAAAAACCGATTGTTTGTTATGAACATAGCAACCGGTGAGAAAACTTACGTAACGGAAAATTTCGATTTCAACGCCGATGCTTTCATTTGGAACACCGATAACCGTTCGCTCTACTTCACCGCGCCCATGCACGGCACGGTGCAGCTTTATTCGGTTGACGTGCAATTGAAAGAAGTAACCGCGATTACGTCAGGAAAGCATAATTATACTTCGTTGGCTCTGGGAAACAACACATTAATCGCTACCCGGCAATCTATGTCGCAGCCAACCGAAATTTATTCCGTTAATATAAACTCCGGCGAAGCTACCGAACTTTCGTTTGAAAATAATCATCTTCTCAGCCAGATTCAAATGGGGCAAATTGAAGAAAGATGGATTGAAACCACCGACAGCAAGCAAATGCTCACGTGGGTGGTGTATCCTCCCGATTTTGATTCCACCAAAACGTATCCCACGCTGCTGTATTGCCAGGGCGGGCCGCAGAGTATGGTGAGCCAGTTTTGGTCGTACCGATGGAATCCGCAAACCATGGCGGCCAACGGATACATTGTGGTAATGCCCAATCGCCGCGGCTTGCCCGGTTTCGGACAGGAATGGAACGAGCAAATTAGCGGTGATTACGGCGGACAAAATATGCGCGATTACCTCTCGGCCATTGATGCGCTGGCCAAAGAGCCTTATGTGGATGAAACCCGATTGGGTTGCACGGGAGCCAGTTACGGCGGATTTTCCACATTCTGGCTTGCCGGCAACCACAACAAACGTTTCAAAGCGTTTTTCGCACACGCCGGCATCTTTAACCTCGAAGCTCAATACCTGGAAACCGAAGAGATGTTTTTCGCCAATTGGGATATGGGCGGGCCTTACTGGGATAAATCGAACGCAGTGGCGCAACGTACGTATGCTACTTCACCGCATCGTTTCGTAGAAAAATGGGATACGCCCATCATGGTTTCGCACGGCGAACTCGACTATCGGATATTGGCTTCGCAAAGCATGATGGCCTTTAACGCGGCTCAACTTCGCGATATACCGTCGCGTATGCTTATTTATCCAAACGAAAACCACTGGATCTCCCAGCCGCAAAACGGAGTGCTTTTCCAGCGCGAATTCTTCCGGTGGTTCGACCAATGGCTGAAGCCTGAAACTGCAACAAGCAACCAATAATTAATTTTCCGATGGCGAGTGCAAAATAATTACGCAAAAAACCGAAAAATTTTCAGATAAATATTTTGCAATTCTGAAAATATGATTACCTTTGCACTCGCTATCGGAAAAAAGTCCCTAGTACAAAGTACAAAGATACGCGTAAAATTTTGGTGTGGTAGTTCAGTTGGTTAG
>JAUNRY010000220.1 GCA_030539475.1 Bacteroidia bacterium
TAATCATTTGTTCTTATTTTTTTAAAATATCGGTTTTTGTGCTTCCAGTGAAGGAGAGTTTCCCGTTACATACGGCCAGTTGTTTTCCCAACGAATTTGATCGAGCATCAGCACGCGCCCTTTTGGGTTATCCACGGAAACAGCGTGGTAAAACATCCAGTCTTGTCCTTTGTTGTCTTGAACAATTTCGGAATTGTGTCCCGTTCCCACAAATCGGGAATTTTTCTGAATCACGGTTTCGTGCCGGTTGTCCATCATGGAACGCCCTTGTTTATCGAGATACGGGCCGAAGAGATTTTCGGAGCGCCCGACTACGGTTGTGTATGTGCTGTTCAATCCTTCGCAACACGAACCGATAGAAGCGAACATGTAATAATACCCGTTTCTTTTGTGAATATAAACGCCCTCGTAAGCGGTTCCGGCAATTTGTTGTTTTCCGGCGCCGGTTTTTACAGACAAACCGCCATCCGATAATTCAATGGTGTAAATACCGCGGAAACTGCCCCAAAACATGTATTTTTTACCGTCTTCTTCAATATAAAACGGGTCGATGGAGTTTTGCACGCCTATCTCGTTGCTTCTGAACATTTTTCCGTGGTCGGTAAACGGGCCTTCGGGCTTATCGGAAGTGGCAACTCCAATTCCGCACGTCCACTCCCCACCCCACACCGACATGGAGTAATACAACACGTATTGGCCGTTGATGAAATTGATATCGGGCGCCCACAGGCCGCCGCGCGGTTCGAAGGTGGGGCGGGTTGCATCGGTAAAGGCGGTACCTGCGAATTTCCAATTCACCAAATCTTCCGAACGATGAATGGGCAAATTGCGAATATCTTCGGTAGCGTATAAATAGTAGAATCCGTCATCGGCCTTAATAACGGTTGGGTCGGGAAGGCTGTAATTGACAACGGGATTGCGATACGTATCGCCATTGGATGGTTTGTTGGGTACAACAGGTTCACTGCTTTTGCACGCCGACAAAAGCAACACTAAAGCAATAAGTTGGAGTTGAATCATTTTCATTTTTTCTGTATAATTTTTCCTTTTATCATCCACACGCCAATTTTATCGGAATTGAAATTTGTGGAAGAAACGGCGGCAATTTCCCCATTTCCTAAGTCTGCCAGCGCGCTCCATTTGGCTTCTTTGCTCAAAGGGACGTTGAACGGATAGGTGGGATTTTTGAAATCAGCGGGAGAGTCGCTCACAACTACTTCCATGGTTGACAGTTCCCAATTGGATGTTCTGTTTCGGGTAGTTTGGTACGACATTACAAACATTCCGTTTTCGGTGCGAATAAAGTATGGCGCGCCGGCGTAAACAGTATCGGGCAGCGGAGTTTCTAAAGCGGAATAGCGCTTGGGCGAATCTGCCGATACGGGGCTTTCCCACGGATTTGCCACAGAAGTTTGCACTATATAAGGCTTGAACTGTCCGGAAACATTGTCTTCTATCGCCACTAATATTTCATCGCCGTTTAAGACCGGTACAGGCATTCCATCGCGATGTCCGGCGCGAAAACAAACAGTTGTGGCTATATCAGACCAAGTAACACCGTAGTTATCGGAAGTGAACATGGATATTTCCTGTTCATCGGAATGCAGGTAAGGATACTCATTGGCAAAATAAAGTTGCAGCGTTCCATCGGGAAGCAACAGAAAGGATGGTTCCCAGCATCCGTCGTTGAAACGGGGCGCGGCCTTGTAAACAACTTGTTCATCCAGCCAGGTTTTGCCCTCGTCCACACTGCGTTTCAGGGCTATTGAAAACGGGTAAACTTCGGGTTTATTGGGGCGAAAATTAACGGCCAACGCAATACTATTGTCCGGCAGGCTTATAAACTCGGGATTGGCTATGTTGACCGTGCAAGAGGTATTGTTTTTCTCGTTTTGGTATTCAAAACGGGTAAAAACTATAACGGGTTCGCTCCAGGTGGCGCCTTCGTCGGAGCTTTGTTTCACAACCACGTTTCCCCGCCTGTCTTCGTAGGTTACCATTAAAAGGCCATTACCGAGCCGATGGATACGCGGGTATCCACCTGACTCGGCAATGCAAACCAAACTATTATCGTTCCAGTCTATCGTGTAACCGGCCGTGTTGTTATTACGATGTTGTTCACACGAAGTTAACGACAAAAGGAATCCAAAAATTATTCCGACAATATATTGCATATTTCCTGATTGACTTTCCGGATGCGGGCTTCGTCTAATTTTACGACGGCGCGGTCATAAGTCATAAGCCCGTTAACTTCCACTTCCACATCGGTGGTCTGGGTATAAACGGCCGCCGAAAATCCCTGACGGATAAGTTGTTTCAACTGTTCGGCATATTTAACGTATTCATCCGTAACTTCTTTTTCGCTGTTGAACTGCACGTATCCCCAGTTGCGGTCGGGCTCCCACAGGTGTTCTTTAATGGCCCAGCCTATTCCGCCGTACTCGCCCAACACGGTAGCGCGCTGTGCGTCATACAGATAGAGCTGCGGCGCGGGATATTGGTGCAAATCGAGCATATCGCCCACGGGATAGTGGTTTCCGCCACTGGCAGGATTCACCAGGCGTGAGGGGTCGTATTGTTTTGTCCACTCCGTGATTTCTTCGGTTTTGAATTGTCCCCACGCCTCGTTGAACGGCACCCACACACCTATCGATGGATAAGAGAAGAGGTAATCCATAATTTCTTTCCACTCTTTGCGGAAATTGGCTTCGGATTCGGCTGAGCGATTGCGCTCGTTTCCGGTGAAATATTGGCGCATTTGCCATTCGGGGCCGCGGTCGCCGTTAGGCATATCTTGCCAAACAATCATTCCCAGCTGGTCGCAGTGCATGTACCAACGTGCCGGTTCCACTTTCACGTGTTTGCGAATCATGTTGTAACCGAAATCTTTGGTTTTTTCCACGTCGTAACGCAACGCTTCGTCGCTTGGAGCGGTGTAAAGCCCGTCGGGCCACCAACCTTGGTCGAGCGGTCCGAAATGGAACAAATCTTTGTTGTTCAGTTGCAGGCGAACGATGCCTTTATCGTCCCGCGCCATGGAATATTTACGCATGGCGGCGTAGCTTTTCACTTTATCCAGCTCCTTGGAATTGTTGGAAAGCGATATTTCGAGGTTGTACAGGAAAGGATCGTCGGGCGACCACAGGCGCGGGTTGGCGGGCATAGGCACATCTACCGGCTGGTTGTTGATGGATTGTGCGGTAGCTACCACGCGCGATCCGTCCATCACTTTTACGGTCATTACGTTTGACGCGCTTGTTTCGTTGGCGGTTACTTCTACTTTGAGGATGTTTGCATCGATATCGGGAACAATTTTAACATTTTCGATGTAATTCCGGGGAACCGGTTCCAGCCACACGGTTTGCCAAATTCCGGTAACGGGTGTGTACCAGATGCCTTCGGGGCGGTTTACCTGTTTTCCGCGCGGTTGAAAACCTTGGTCGGTGGAATCCCACACTTTCACCACGAGTTTGTTGTCTCCGGTTTTCAGGGCGGGGGTGATGTCGAATGAAAAAGGCGTGTAGCCGCCGGTGTGTTGTCCTATTTTTACATCGTTTACCCAAACATCGGCTTTCCAGTCAACGGCACCAAAGTGCAACAATATGTTGTTGTTGCGCCATTTAGCGGGAACGGTAAATTCGCGCTGATACCAAAGTTCGTTATCGCGCCCTACCCTTTTCTGTACGCCGGAAAGGCTTGATTCTACGGCAAAGGGCACGAGAATTTCGCCATCGTACGATGCGGGCGCTTGTTTGCCGACAGGCAGAATGGCATAATTCCACAAGCCGTTGAGGTTTTGCCATTCGGCTCGTTGCATGATGGGACGGGGGTATTCGGGCAAGACGTTGTTCACGTTGATTTGCGAGGCCCATCGGGTTTTTAGTTTGTCGCCGGCGGGTTGCCATTGGGCGGATGAGGAAAGCGCAAAAAATAGCGCAAAGATTAAAGTTAATTTTGTTCTCATTCTTGATTTATTTTATTGGATTTTATTTTATAAAGATTGGTGTCTGATATCTCTCATCGATATACAATTGCTCCACTCCATCAACACTTTTGAAGCCCACTTTACT
>JAUNRY010000221.1 GCA_030539475.1 Bacteroidia bacterium
CTTCAAGTAGTTGCCGCGAGCAGCGTGGAAGCAGGCGAAGGCAATGCCAACCACCTGGTGGACGGCGACCCAAGCACAATGTGGCACACGATGTATTCCGTAACCGTAGCAAAACATCCGCACTGGGTTGATTTTGATATGAGCGAAGTGAAAACGCTGAAAGGCTTCACGTACCTGCCACGCCAAAACGGCAGCAACGGCAACGTGAAAGATTACTCATTGCAAGTGAGTACCGATGGCGAAAACTGGTCGGAACCGGTTGCCAAAGGAACCTTTGACCGCACCGGAAGCGAGAAAAAAGTAATGCTGGACAAACCCGTAAAAGCCCGCTACGTACGCTTTACCGCACTTAGCGAAGTGAACGGCGCGGACTTCGCGAGTGGAGCGGAGTTTGGCGTGATGGCGGAGTAGTGAAAAGAGAATAAGTAAAGAATTTTATCCCGAGAGGCCTTATAAAGCGCACCATCAGCGGGGGGGGGGTAATCCCCCTGCCTGCATGGTTTTTACAACATGAAACACTGGCAACCCTACCTGAAAAGACAAAAGCCCGAATACCTGCAAAATAGGTATCCGTCGGACTTTGTTGCGGACATTATTGTGGTTATTCCTTGTTACAACGAAGAAAAATTGGCAGTAACGTTAAAAAACCTGTGCCAATGCGCTACGCCCCAAGCGAAAACACTGGTGGCCGTAATAATCAATTCAAGCGTTCGATGTGGCGAACCGGTGGTTTTGCAAAACCGCGAAACGTACGATGAAGTTATCCGCTTTGCGTCGGAAAACAATACCGATGCGTTGCGATTTTTTCCGCTTATTTTTGAAAATCTCCCCCGAAAACACGCCGGCGTAGGCCTTGCCCGAAAAATAGGCATGGATTTGGCCGTTGAGCATTTCGTGTCCGCCCAAAATCCCGAAGGGATAATTGTCTCCTTGGATGCCGATTGTACTGTGTCTCCCAATTTTTTGACCGGAATTTCCGCAGCCTACCGGCAATCGGATAAGCTTTGTTGCACGGTGCAGAATTTCCGGCATCGGGCAGAGAATAACGATCCGCAACTTGAAAATGCTGTTCGCCAATACGAGCAGCATATTCGTTACTTCAGCCGGATGCTCCAATTTGTTGGTTTTCCTTATTATTACCACACCATTGGCTCGGCGTTTTCGGTTTCTGCCGACGCGTATGTCCGAACGGGCGGTATGGGGCGGCAGCAAGGCGGCGAAGATTTTTACTTTTTGCAAAAAGTTTTCGCGTTGGAACAAACCCGCCGGTTAGACGATGTTTTTGTTTATCCCCTGGCGCGATTTTCCGACAGGATTCCGTTTGGCACAGGCCCCGCGTTGCAGAAAATTATGGAAGAGCCCGACGGGTTGATGAAAACTTACAGTTACGAATCATTTCGCGTGTTGAAAGAACTTTTCGATCTGCGACGCTCATTTTTCAAACAAAACAGTGAAATTATCGGGCAAAAAATAGCTGCCCTGCATCCTGCGGTCATTCAGTTTGTGAAAGAAGCCGGCGTACTTTCCGAAATTGAAGACTGCAACCGGAACTGCGCTACGCCGCAATCGTTTGAGAAACGCTTTTTTCATCATTTCAACGCGTTTAAAATCATTAAATTTCTTAATTTTTCGCATCCGGATCACTTCCCATTCGAAAAACTTAACGCCGCGACTTACATATTTTAATTGTTCCTTGGAAAATATCCTGATTTTTTGTAATTTTGCGCGCAATTTGTAAGAGAATTCTTTCGTTTTTCTAAATCCTTAATTTATTCAATTATTATGTGGGCATTTAACTTTTTGGAAGTAATCAGTGTTTTCATTGTTTTGTTCTCTATTATTGATGTAACAGGCTCGGTGCCTATTTTTCTGAGTCTCAAAAGTCAGAACAGAACCATCCATCCCGAAAAAGCGGCCATTTACTCTTTCATTGTTCTCACGGTATTTCTTTTCGTGGGAGAGTGGATTTTGAAACTCTTTCAGGTTGATATCTCGGCATTTGCCGTTGCCGGAGCCGTAGTATTGCTCATTCTCTCCATTGAAATGATTTTTGGGGTGGAAATTTTCAAAAACGACAATAGCGCCACCAACAATTCTTCCACGCTTTTTCCGGTTGTTTTTCCGCTTATTGCCGGCCCGGGAAGTTTTACCACGCTGCTCTCCATGCGTGCCGAGTATCAGGTTATAAATATTCTTGTTGCCGTAACATTTAATCTGATAATCGTTTATTTTGTACTGCGTTATCTTAATTGGGTGAAAAAACTACTGGGAGAAAGCGGAGCCTACATTCTCCGAAAATTTTTCGGGGTTATTATTATGGCAATTTCAGTGAAACTGCTTACTTCCAATATGAGCGCGCTTATTGAATCGGTTAACGGCGCCGGAATGTAATCATCCGGCAACCAACGTCCGGTATTTTATTAACATTTAACCTAAGTTTCGTGCAAATATTTTCGGTTTTTCCGTAAAAACCAGTATATTTGTGCACTCAAAAAAAATAACGGATTTGTTTAGTTATCAAATTGCAAATTAATCGATTAGAAATCACTTTATATAAAAATAAAAACAACATGAGAATTGTAAGTATTTTAGGACGCGAAGTGCTGGATTCGAGAGGTAATCCCACCGTAGAAGTCGATGTATTAACAGAATCAGGCGCGTTTGGCCGCGCCGCGGTGCCATCGGGTGCATCCACCGGAGAAAACGAAGCGCTGGAGCTTCGCGACGGCGACAAAAAAAGATACTTGGGTAAAGGCGTACTCAAAGCGGTAGCCAACATCAACGATGTTATCGCTCCCGAACTTTTGGGAATGAACGTGTTGGATCAAATGCAAATTGATGCCAAGATGCTCGACCTCGACGGTACCAAAACCAAATCAAACTTAGGTGCAAATGCGCTTCTCGGCGTTTCCTTAGCAGTAGCAAAAGCAGCTGCCAATTATTTAGGCTTGCCGTTGTATCGCTACATTGGCGGAACAAATACTTACGTTCTGCCTGTTCCCATGATGAACATCATTAACGGCGGTTCGCACTCCGACGCTCCCATCGCTTTTCAGGAATTCATGATTCGTCCCGTTGGTGCGAATTCTTTCCGCGAAGGCCTTCGCATGGGCGCTGAAGTTTTCCACGCGTTGAAAAAAGTTCTTCACGACAAAGGCCTCAGCACGGCTGTTGGAGACGAAGGCGGATTTGCTCCCAACCTGGCGGGAGGAACCGAAGAGGCGTTGGAATCCATTCTTACCGCTATTAAAAACGCCGGATACGAACCGGGCAAAGACGTGAAAATCGCTCTCGACTGCGCCGCGTCGGAATTCTACAAAGACGGTATTTACGATTACGCTAAATTCGAAGGCGCTAACGGTAAAAAACGCACGTCTGCAGAACAAGCCGAATACTTGAACGAACTCATCACAAAATATCCAATCGACTCTATCGAAGACGGAATGCACGAAAACGACTGGGACGGCTGGAAACTCCTTACCGATAAAATCGGCGATCGTTGCCAGTTGGTTGGAGACGACCTGTTTGTTACTAACGTTGAATTCTTGGAAAAAGGAATTAAATTGGGTTGCGCAAACTCCATCCTGATTAAAGTAAACCAAATAGGAACTTTAACCGAAACGCTGAACGCAATAGAAATGGCTCACCGCAACGGTTACACCAGCGTAACGTCGCACCGATCGGGAGAAACGGAAGACGCCACCATAGCCGATATTTCCGTAGCCACCAACGCCGGACAAATTAAAACCGGTTCGCTGAGCCGTTCAGATCGTATGGCTAAATACAACCAACTGCTTCGCATTGAAGAAGAATTGGGCGACAGAGCTGTTTACGGATACAAGAAAATAAAGTAAAGCAAACCTTGCTCTGCAATTTTTTAGAGAGGCTGTCTTAAAGCAAAGGCAGCCTCTTTTGTATTGAATAAGTAGGTATTCATGGAACTAAGTTATGGGAAAATTCTGATTAGTACGCGCATGTAACATAATTCCTCTTTTTTGTTACCTGCTTCC
>JAUNRY010000222.1 GCA_030539475.1 Bacteroidia bacterium
ACATTTTGACTCGTTTTTTTGCCTAAAAACTGTCAAGCTATTTCAGGACAAGACACCGTCATCCGTCCTCCATCATCCGTCATCCGACATCCGCCACCCATCATTTCCCTACCCCTTTCACGTTCATCTTCAACGTATATACCGATGTGCGGGCGGTAATAAACAATGTATCGCGTTTTTTGCCTCCGAAGCAAACATTCGACGGGCTTTCGGGAACCTCAATTTCTTGAATAAGCTCGCCTTGGGGCGAATATACCCACACTTTTCCCATCGTCAGATAAACGTTGCCTTGGTTGTCGATGCTCATTCCGTCGGAACCGTGCGGGGCAAAATATGTTTTGTTGGCGAGCGATCCGTCGGGCTGGATGTCGTATTTCCAGATTTTGCGGTCGTTTATATCGGCCACGTAGAGGATTTTTCCGTCGGATGTTCCAATTAGCCCGTTGGGCTGCTTGTAGTCGTCGATAACGCGGGACACTTTCCCTTCGGGATTCAGGTAATAAACGCCGCGCGCATCCTGAAGTTCCGTGTGCCCGTCCTGCCAATAATCGCGGTGGTAATACGGATCGGTAAAATAGATGCCGCCGTTGGGAGCAATCCACAAATCGTTGGGGCCGTTGAGGTGTTTCCCGTCGAAGTCTTCATAAACCACGCGCATTTTCTTGTCCTCGTCAAAAAGCACAAGCCGGTTGTATAAATCGGCGCAAGCCACCAACCGGCCATCGGCGTCGAAATACATTCCGTTGGCTCTTCCCGTGCCTTCCAGCCAGAGGGAAGTTCCCTTTTTTTCGTTCCATACGTAAATACGATCGTTGGGCTGATCGGTAAAATACACCTGCCCGCCGGCCGCTACGGCAGGCCCTTCGGTAAAAGAATAGCCGGTGGCCTCTTTTTTCAGTTCCGCGTTCTTAGCGATGATGTTGTTTTTCTGCCCGAAAACGGCGCTGCAAAACATCAGTAAAATTATTCCGGTAACTATTTTCATTTGTTGATAAATTAGAGTCAAGAACCAAGACATTAAAACCAAGAGTTTTGCGTTGAAATGTTCACCGAAGCGTCTGACGGATTACCCGTCCGGCGCGTTGAGGTATTTTCGTATTTTATAATCATTCTCTTGTGTGTCCAACATTTGGTTTGACCATGGATGTTTCTTTTTAGATGTTGGATACCAGGCCTTATTTTACGGCCTCTTGTATCCCTGACGATAAGGCCGTGCCAATAACTTAGCTGCTACGGTATTATCCGAAATAGTCTTATTCGTTGCATCCCATTTTACCCGGCTGCCGGTTTCGTACGAAATCATAGCCAGTTGAACGGCGGCAGTGGAGTGAAAAGCATCTTCGATTTTGCAGCTTATCAGGTTTTTGTTTTTGGTTTTCACCGCCTGAATAAATTCCGCCAAATGCCTTTCCTGCATATCGGGCGTGGGAATATCCATTTCCTGCGGCTGCGCGTTTTTCTCCACGGGCAGCAACACAAGTTTATTGTCGGAGGCGAACAACGTGGCTTTTTCACCGTAGAAGAACACGCCGTTGTTGAATTGCGGGTTCATATCGCCGGTTCCCCACAGCCGGTGCTGCCAGATAACCGGACAACCGGCAAAATCAAGGGTAGCCATAAGTGTATCGGGGGTGGTGATTCGTTCGTTGAGAATTTCGAGGCTGCCGGCGGCGTAAATCGATTGGGGAGCCTCAAAGCCCATGATGGTTCGGATAATATCGATGTGATGAATGCCCCAATCCACCAGGTGGCCGTTTCCGTATTCTTTTTCGAGCCGCCACGCCATGTGGCCGATGGACGGCTTGTAGGGAAGTTTGGGAGCGGGGCCGCACCAGGCATCCCAGTCCAACGACGCCGGAGGCGATTGCACGGTGGTGTCGGCATCGCCGGGGCGATAATGGATTTGAGCGCCAATCTGGCGGATTTTTCCGGTGGTGCCGTCGTTTATCAATTCTTTCGCCTTCTTAAACGCCTCGCTTTGGCGGCGCTGAAAACCTATTTGCACAATATTTCCGGCTTTTTGCGCGGCTTTCATCATGGCTTTGCCCTCTTCCACGTCGTAAGCGAGCGGCTTTTCGCAATAAATGGGCAAGCCTTTTTCGCAGGCTGCCACAAATTGCAAGGCATGCCATTGCGGCGGCGTGCCAATCAGCACGGCTTCCAATCCGCTAAGGTTCAACAAATCGCGGTAGTCTTTGAACTCCTTCGGGCGGCTTCCTTGCAGGGTTTCTATTTCGGCGGCGCTGTTTTTCAGGTGCTCCGAATCCACATCGCAAACCGCGATAACCTCCACGCCGCCCACTTTAAGCGCGGCTTTGGTAATGACCATTCCGTACCATCCGCTGCCGATGAGGCCGATTTTTAATTTGGAATTTTGGGCGAACAAGGGCGTGTGAAATCCGGTTACTACCGCCGCCGTGCCCAGTGATGTTCTTTTTATGAAAGTTCTTCTGTCCATTCTGCCGGTTTTTTTAAAGAGGATGAAGCGATTATTTATCGATTTTATCGCTAAAGCGTTATCAAAACTGAAACAATGCAAATATAGTTATATTGTGCAGAAATACAACCATTCCCGGTAATTTTAATTGCGCAATTGAAACAAAAATCGATTTTTCTTTTTCGTTTTGCATGAAAAAAGCAAATAAAATGCTAATATTGTAGTTGCAAAACTATTCGAACAAATAAATGTTATAGGAATAAAGACGGACAGATTGCTTTGCTGACAGATGTCAGGCGGCTCTGCTGTCAGATTACAGAAACTAAACTGTTATACTATCTAACGTCTGATCTCTGAGGTCTAAATTCTGAAGTCTATAAAGTATATACACAATAAAAAACTCAAAAAAAGTCTATGAAAAATCTTGAAACCACCTTTATGGGAATCAAACTGGATAATCCGGTTATTTTAGGCGCCTGCAACATGTCGTCGAACATCGATCAGCTGAAAAAGGCCGAGGATCAGGGCGTGGGAGCCATTGTTTACAAAACGCTTTTTGAGGAACAGGTGCAGCTGGAAAACCTGCAGCTGGAAGAACGGCTCGAAGAATACGAGCATATTCACGCGGAAATGACCAAAATACATCCCGATGTTGATTTTTCCGATATCGAATATCATTTAACCCGGCTTCGCAAGGCAAAAGAATCGTTGTCGGTTCCCGTTTTTGCCAGCCTCAACGCCGTAAACAAAGCATCGTGGGTGAATTACGCCAAAAGAATTGAGCAGACGGGCGTTGACGGCATCGAACTGAACCTGTATCAAACGCCCATCAATTTCGATTCAGACGCGAGCGCCATCGAACGCGAACAGGTAGCCATTGTGGAAGAAGTGAAGAAAAACGTATCCATTCCCGTGAGCGTGAAACTGAGTTCGGGATACACCAACATCCTTCATTTCGTGAAAAAATTAGACGAAACCGGCGTGGCCTCGTTTGTGCTTTTCAACGCTTTTTTTCAACCCGATATCGACACGAAAAACGAAAGCCACAAAAAAGTTTTCAACCTCTCGCAGAAAGGCGATTACAAAGAAACGCTGCGATACACCGGAATGCTGTATGGCAACATTGAGGCCGATATTTGCAGCAGCCGCGGCATTTTTACCGGAGAAGACGCGGTAAAGCTGATACTATCGGGCGCCACAACGGTGCAGGTGGTAAGTTCCATTTACAAAAACGGCGTGGAAAGAATTGCCGCCATAAAAACCGAACTTGCCGAATGGATGAACAAGAAAGGTTACAACAGCCTCGCCGATTTCCGGGGAAAACTGGCCAACTGCAACTTGGATAAAAACGAAAATTCGCTGGTTTACAAAAGAGCGCAGTATATTGACCTGATGCTTACTTCGGACACCATTTTCGGAAAAATACCGGAGTATTAGTTTTTGCCCGGGAGACGAAGGCTGTGCCTTCGTTTTTTTTAGTTTTAATGAATATCCGTATCTTCACCCCACAGGCTTGGAAAGCCGTATTTTCCATAACCGTAGGCGATTTATTCGCCTACG
>JAUNRY010000223.1 GCA_030539475.1 Bacteroidia bacterium
TCTAATCCTAATTTCGCCAGTCGCCTCGCAGGCAACTTATCGCGTACACAAGGCGCACACGAGCATCTCTCATATTCAGCTTGTCGTTTTGCAGAAAGAGTGTTGTTGCAAAGTTGGGAATTAAATCTCCCGCCATTCTTAATTCGTCAGCTAACCCGGTAAATTGTGGATATTCTTTACTAAGTTCTAACAGTAAATCCATGAATTTCCCCTGTGTGTGAATACTGAAACTTGGGTATTGGTTACCATCTGAATAGGTACTGACACCCAAACTCCAGATAGAGCGGAACGTGCTCACATGCAACACATCGAGCAACTTAATTTTCTGTTCGTTAGACAGTGGATAGTTATCCAACTTTCCTTCCTCCATCGATGCTAAAACCTGTTTGTTAAACACGCTGTATCCGGCAACCTTGGCTTCGGAAGATGCCTCGTTTTGAATGCCGATTTCGAACTCAAATACATCGAGCAAGTTTTGCAAATCCGCCGTTTCCTGTTCCGTGAAAATCTTTGTAACGGATGGATAATCGGCCAGTTTTTCGGGCGTTTTGGATGTGCAGGCAGCAAAAAGGGCGGCACACATCATCCAGAGGATGCAATTCTTCATATCAATTGGTTTATTTCCCCCAAAGTTACTCGATTTTATGCAAACCCTGTTTACTTGCGTGAACAAATCTCTCTTTTTTACGGTTTTATATATAAACTGAATTAAAACAACTAATAGTATGTGGAAAAGAGTAATAGCCGGATTGAGTGGCGCCGTAGCCCTGAGTATTCTTCACGAATACGTGAAAAAAAATTTCGTAGAAGTACCTGAGTTTAACGAGGTAGGCGAAGAAGTGATTGACAAATCCCTCAGCAAAATTAATCTGAAAATAAAAGATCACGACAAACTTTACAACGCTACCGTGGCTGGTGATATCCTCACAAACGCGGTTTACTATGCCTTCACCCCGTTTAAACTGAACAGTGTGATTGGGGCGTTGGGAGGTTTGGGCGCCATTGCTTTACCCAAAAAACTGGGACTGGATAATACGCCCATCGCGGGCACGGATAAAAAGAAAATGATAACCGTTGGTTATTATATTTTTGGAGCCATGGTAGCGAGCGGCATGTATAAACTCCTCACCATCAATAGGCGGAGAAGAGGCGATAAGGCCTTCGAGTAGCGATGCGATAAATTAAATGGATTATTCTTCCCGGCCCCACGGCTTTTCGGGAACATGGATAGGATTATTCAAATCGAATGTAACGGTAAATAGGCGGTCGGTATCTACGCGGCGTAGGGTGTACGTGAAGTGATTTTCGTCCAACGTAATCCACCAAACATTTGCAGCGGCGCACGAAATTAAATCATACGTTTCCTGATCGGCGGGAAAAACCTGCGCCGTTTTGGAGCCCGTGTTGGTAGATGTGCCGCCGTACATGGTTACTCCTGCGCCCAAAAGCCTACAATTTTGCTCAATACATTCTGCAGCCGTGAAAAATGTATATGTAAAAAACCGAAAGAGACAAGCACCTCAAACTTTTTGATTAAATTTGCCGTGAAGAAAAAACCATCTGTTATATGAAACTAAGAATAATCCACGCAACGCTTTTTGTTTTAGCCGTTTGTGGTTTTTTATGCGCACAAACCCCGGTTGATCTGGTTAACCCTTTCATCGGAACCACCAATTACGGAACCACCAACCCCGGGCCGGTTCTGCCCAACGGAATGATGTCCGTGTCGCCTTTCAACGTGATGGGTTCCGACAAAAATAAATTCGATAAAGATGCCCAATGGTGGTCCACTCCTTATTCCAATGACAATAAGTTTATCACCGGATTTTCGCACGTGAACCTCAGCGGTGTGGGATGCCCCGATTTAGGTTCGCTTTTGTTGATGCCCACATCGGGTGAACTAAACGTGAATTACAAAGAATACGGAAGCGAATATTCCGACGACAAAGCATCGCCGGGATATTACACCAACCGCCTCACCAAATACAACATTAAAACCGAAGTTTCCGCCACCACCCGAAGCAGCATCGCCCGCTTCACGTTTCCCGCCGGGCAAGCCAACATTCTGCTCAATCTGGGCGAAGGGCTGACCAACGAATCGGGCGCGTGGATGCGCCGCATAAACGATACCGAAGTAGAAGGAATGAAGTTGCTGGGCACGTTTTGTTATAATCCACAGGCGGTTTTTCCCATCTATTTTGTGATGCGCGTAAACAAACAGCCCAAATCGGCCGGCTACTGGAAAATGCAGCCCGAAATGCAAGGCATAGAAGCCGAATGGGACGTTCACAGCGGGCAATACAAACTCTACACCCGATACAACAGAGACATAGCGGGCGATGATATTGGCGCCTATTTCACGTACGATGTGTCGGAAGGCGAAACCGTTGAAGTACAAATCGGCGTATCGTTCGTAAGTACCGAAAACGCGCGCCTGAACCTGGAAACCGAACAAAAAGGCTTCAATTTCGACAACGTGCACGCCGAGGCCCGCCAGGCTTGGAACGAAGCCCTCTCACGCGCCGTAATCGAAGGTGGCGCCATTGACCGGCAAACGGTTTTCTACACCGGATTGTATCACGCGCTCATCCATCCCAACGTGCTCAACGATGTAAACGGCGAATATCCGGCCATGGAGAGCGACAGTATCCTTAAAACCGATGACACCCGCTATACCGTGTTCTCGCTCTGGGATACCTATCGAAACGTGCATCAGTTGCTCACCTTGCTTTATCCCGACAAACAACTCAACATGGTTCGTTCCATGGTAGATATGTACAAAGAAAGCGGCTGGCTGCCCAAATGGGAACTTTACAGCCGCGAAACGATGACGATGGAAGGCGACCCCGCCATTCCGGTTATTGTGGATACATGGATGAAAGGTTTGCGCGATTTTGATGTGGAGGCCGCTTACGAAGCGATGTACAAATCGGCTACAACTGCCGGAGAAGACAATTTCCTGCGCCCCGATAACGACGATTACCTGAAACTCGGGTATGTAGCGCTTCGCGAAAAATACGACAATTCCGTGTCGCACGCCCTGGAGTATTATATTGCCGACAACGCCCTTTCGAAATTCGCCGCAGCCCTGGGCAAAAAGCAGGATGCCGAGCGCTTCCGCAAGCAATCGCTCAATTACATTAAATATTACTCGCCCGAATACGGTGTATTTCGTCCCCTTTTGCCGGACGGCAAGTTTCTTTCCCCCTTCAATCCCAAGCAAGGCGAGAACTTTGAGCCTGTGCCCGGGTTTCACGAAGGCAGCTCCTGGAACTACTCGTTTATGGTTCCGCACGATGTGCCCGGATTAATTCGTATGCACGGCGGAAACCGCCAATTTGTGCGCAAGTTGCAGGAAGTTTTCGACGGCGGGCATTACGACCCCACCAACGAGCCCAACATTGGCTATCCTTACCTGTTCAGCCACGTGAAAGGCGAAGAATGGCGCACGCAGAAACTCACGCAGGAACTGCTCAGCGAGCATTTCAAAAACACGCCCGACGGACTGCCCGGCAACGACGACACCGGAACAATGTCAACCTGGGCTGTTTTTTCGATGATGGGCTTTTATCCCGACGATGCAACCAGCCCGTATTACACGTTTACCACGCCGGTCTTCGATAAAATTACGCTCGCTCTCGACGATGCGCACCACAACACGCACAGCCTCAATATTGAAGTTGTGCGCCCCAATGACAACTCGCGCTTCATCGACCGCATCGTCATTGACGGAAAACGGCACAAAGGTTTCCGCATTTCGCACGACGATTTATTGAAGGCAAATAAGATTGTGTTTTATTTGAAGTAGAGACGGTGCGTGCACCGTCTCAGGCGGTTTCGACACAGAGAGCGCGGAGGAAGCACAGAGGCACACAGAGAATTACAATTGTATCAATTCTGTTAATTTATTCAACTTTCCCGGAAATTTCTTCGCGAACCTGTTCACCCGCCATTTCCGTACAAGCGATTTTG
>JAUNRY010000224.1 GCA_030539475.1 Bacteroidia bacterium
GAGGTACCTGGCGGATTCGAACCGCCGTCGACGGTTTTGCAGACCGGCGCCTAACCACTCGGCCAAGGTACCGATTTCGTTTTGAGCGGATGCAAAGATAGCATATTATTCTGAAATTTGAAAACGATATGCGAGTTTTCTTTTTTATGGAAGTTTATCGGTTGGCAAGGAAAGGTGAAAATACAGTTTTTTTTGATAAATAATTTGCAAAAAGACTTCTCTTTATGGAAATTATCCTACTTTTGCATCCATATTATGTAACACAAATCCTGGATATGAAAGCTCATACATTACTTATTTTACTTGCCTTTCTTGCAGGCGTCCCGGTGTCGGCACAGAACAACGACAGTATTCGCGATGCCGTTATGAATCAGCGCGATACAGACTTGCAGCTTCTCACCAAAGGGCGCTCGCTCATCATCGAACAATTGAACAAAGGAGACATTGTTGGTATGAGAGATACAAAAAATTTTCTCATCGACGAGATGGAAGATGCCTACAAAGTGTTTACCCTTGGCGAGTATTGGCTGCTTTCGTTTTGGACGGAAGATTACTCCACAATTCTTTTCGAATCGGAAGAGTTTGTCCGTGAGTTTCCGACACGTTTCAACTCTGCAACTCCAACCCGATTTCTAACCACATCGATGCTTCGGATGATTGCCGAAAACGACGGTTTGCACGAAAAACTTGGTATTAAATCGGCAGAGTCGTACATTCCGCTTTCGGTTTATATAGATGATTCTGAGTTAAACAACGATGAAAAAGAGTTTCTGAAACTGCTCCTTTTTTCGATGGTTTTCACACCCGATAATCCCGAAGATGAGGCTATGAAAGAGGTAAACGAGCGTGCTACTACATTTTTAGATGTCTATCCGGAAAGCAATCACGCCGAATATGCCCGCCGCTTTATCCGCTACGACTTTGGTGTTGGCGATTGGGGATCCGGATACGAATTTGCATTGGGCTATGGAAACGCGTTTGGAGAGCTGCAAAACAATTTCAGGGGCGGATTCGCGCTTGGTTTTGCATTTGAGTTACTGTATAAACAAGCGCATTTTAATGTCCGATTCAATATTGTGTCTTCAAAAACCCGTAATGATATTACCGTGAACAGATTAACGTGGCCTGCCGGAACAGCAGGAAATTTTTTTACGGCCGATTTCGCGATACAATATCCTGTTTATAAAAGCCGGACTGTAAAAATGATGCCCTTGCTGGGAGTGGGCGCGGTAGGTATCGGGCCGGTTGAAAAAGTGAAAAAAGATTATCCCGAAATGGAGGATTTCAAAGAATTATCCGCTTTCAGCTACCTGGCCGGAATGGATTTTCGCTTCAACTTCTGGGACAAAGGTGTAAATCTTGCAAGCGATGGAGGGCTTTATCTCAATTTGCGCTACTCGTATTATTTCCCGAATTACAGCAAGAAACACGACTTCCTAAATGGAAATATGCACCTGATAACGTTAGGCATTGGTGGATTTGGGCGTCCTATGAAACGGAAAATGTAATTTTTCTACGAAAACAACATCCTGAACGCATCGCTCACCTTTCGCACTTGCTGAATATCAATTTTCACTTTCGATTTAAACCCTTTCAGGTTATTGGACGGGATTATGATACGCGAAAAGCCGAGCTTTTCGGCTTCGGTGATGCGTTGTTCTATGCGGTTTACGGGGCGAATCTCACCCGAAAGTCCAACCTCTCCGGCGAGGCAGGTGTCTCTATCAATGGCCATATCCAGGCTCGATGAAAGTACCGAACTGATTACAGCCAAATCCATTCCCGGGTCGCTGACGCGCAAGCCGCCGGCTATGTTCAGAAACACGTCTTTCTGCGCCAGCTTAAATCCGGCGCGTTTTTCCAATACGGCAAGCAGCATATTCATCCTGCGGATATCGAATCCGGTGGCGGAGCGTTGCGGGTTTCCGCCGTAAGCCGCGGTGCTCACCAACGCCTGCGTTTCGATAAGAAACGGGCGAACGCCTTCAATTACCGCCGAAATGGCTACTCCGCTCAGTCCTTCGTGGTTTTGGGTGAGCAAAAGCTCCGACGGATTGTTTACTTCGCGAAGCCCCGACTGATTCATTTCGTAAATTCCCAGTTCCGATGTGCTGCCGAAACGGTTTTTGATGCTTCGCAAAATACGGTACATATAATGTTGGTCGCCCTCGAACTGCAAAACGGTATCCACAATGTGTTCCAGCACTTTGGGACCGGCAATATTTCCTTCTTTGGTGATGTGTCCGATGAGGATAACGGGCGTTCCCGATTGCTTCGCAAACTTGAGGATAGAGGCCGCGCACTCACGCACTTGCGAAATGCTGCCGGGCGACGACTCCATCGAGTCGCTGTAAACCGTTTGAATGGAATCGATGATGACGAGTTGCGGCGATGTGTTTTTGATGTGCGTAAATATCTGGTCGAGATTGGTTTCGCACACAATCAGGCAGTTTTCGTTTTGCTCGCCGATGCGGTCGGCACGAAGTTTCAGTTGCCGAGCACTTTCTTCGCCCGAAACGTACAATGTTTTTATATCGGAAAGTTTGAGGATGGTTTGCAGCACGAGCGTAGATTTCCCGATGCCCGGTTCGCCGCCAACCAAAACCAACGAAGCGGGAACCAATCCGCCACCCAGCACCCGATTCAGTTCCTCATCGTGCATATCGATACGCGGTTCTTCATCGGCGCGGATTTCCTTTAACGTGAGCGGTTGACTTTTCGCGGATTCAAACGATCGCGTGTCGCTGATTTTCGATGCGGAATCTTTTCGCACCAATTCTTCCACCAGCGTTCCCCACTCGCCGCAGGCGGGGCATTTGCCCATCCATTTGGGCGATTCGTTGCCGCAACTGGTACAGAAATATGTTGATTTTAATTTGGCCATACGAGATATGAGTTACGTGCTACGAGTTGGGGGGCGTGAAATATTCAGCATTTCCCCAAACTTCTTCACTGCTCTACTTCTTTAACTTCTACTATCTTTTTTCTTTTCCCCGTTTTTACAACAATGCCGCGCACGTTTTGCGCAAGTTTTCCCAACGAGCGATATTTTCTTTTTTGCTACGCGCAATTTGCAGGTTGTATCGGGTTTGCATCCGTACCAACATCTCGGCGCTAATGCCCATCGCAGCCTCAAACATAAGCGCGAAATCAGCACTAATTGGGCGTTTCCCGTTCAAAATGTCATTCAGCATTGTGTACGAAACGCCCACCACTTGGGCAAAATGTTTTTGGGAAATGCCACGATATTCGAGTTCCTCCTTCACAATTTCGCCGGGGTGTGTGGGTTCAAACGGAGTCATATTATTTGCAATCCTATTTTTATTCATAATGGTTGGAGATGTCTAAAATGGAACATATAGTAAAAATTGTTTCGCCGGAATCGTGTTTTGAAACTTCAAATTCCAATCGATATTGGCGGTCAATCCGAATGGATGAAATTCCTCTTTTATCGCCTTTCAGTACTTCATAATTCAATGAATTAATCAAATACAATGCTTCAATATTTGGGGCATCAATAAGCGTGTCAATACGTCTTTTGTAATTCTTTACAACAGACGGCTGAAAACGGTATTTCTTGCTGCTGCATTTTCCTTTTTCGTAAAGTTCAGCCAGGTATTCTTTTTCGAATTCTACCAGCATAAGTAATTTGTTTAATTACAAAGATAATTCATTTTAAGTAGAAATCATCTAAAAAAGTGGATTTTTTTATATCAGTTTCAACACCATCAGATACTCATCATTTTCATCCCTAATAATCTCAAATCCAAGTTTCTTATATAGTTTAGCTGCATAATTCGCTTTTTGTACGCTTAACGATGCTTGCGCATAGCCTTTTTCCGTTAAATGATCAATCATTTTATTCATCAAGGCAGTTCCAATTCCCCGATTTCTGTATTCTTTAAACAATGAAATCGAAAATTCGGGCGTTTTATCATCAATGTTTCCGTATCCTTTTA
>JAUNRY010000225.1 GCA_030539475.1 Bacteroidia bacterium
CAGTTTTCAGTTTTCAGTTATCAGTTATGAGAAATTCAGAATTTTATCTCACCACAAAGTAAGAACGAAGAAGGAATCCTGTTGTGTGGGATGCTAAACATCAAAAACATTTTTGAACTGAAATCGTTTAATAGACAATAAAAGTATTGAATTATGAAAAAAGTAATCATTTTATTATTAGGCGCAGGAGTGTTGCTTTCTTGCAACAATTTCGGCAAGAAAGCAACCGAAACAGACGAGTACAAGCGATTGCAGGCTGAGCGCGATTCATTGGCAACGGTTCTGCAGACATCGGATGCGGAAACTCAGGAAATGATGGCTGTAATTAGTGAAGTAGAAGCAAATTTCGATAAAATACGCGAAGCGGAAAAATACATCTCCACTCAATCTGCACAAGGCGGAGAATTGAGTCAGGATACCAAAAAAAGGGTGAACGACAATTTCCAGATGATTCAGGAAATTTTGAAACGAAACAGGGCTCAACTGGCCGATTTGAACAAGAAATACTCGGCCAGCAACAAACAAGTGGCTGCGCTTCAAAGTACCATTGAAAGGTTAAACCGAGAAATGCAGGAAAGTTCAACCCGATTGGTAGCGTTACAAAGCGAACTTACTCAACGCGATGAAGCCATCGCGCAATTATCGAGCGACATCAGCGAACTGGCTCAACATGCCGAAGAACAATCCACCACCATCAGGGAACAGGATAAATCGCTGCACACGGCCTATTACGTGTTTGGCACAGCCGGCGAGTTGAAAGAACAAAACATTCTGTCGGGCGGCTTCCTGCGGTCAACGCGCGTGATGCAAGATACATTCAACAAAGATTATTTCTTGCAAATCGATGTTCGTGAAATGACAGAAATACCTTTGTACGCGCCTAAGGCCAAGTTGTGGTCAACGCACCCCGAAGGGACTTACGAGTTTGTGAAAGGCGCCAACGACAACCTCACTTTCCAGATTACCGATACACAGCGGTTTTGGAGCCTTACGAAGTATTTGATTATTGAGGTGAGTTAGTTTAAGAAATAAGATTGTTAGATTTTAGACCATTAGGGCATGGCTCATAATTTCAAGAGGTTGGAAATAGGGAAGCGTTCGGTTCGATTTACAATTTATTGATTCCAAGATGTTTGAGGCGAAACAGGAGGAGATAAATGAATTGCAGAAAATGACAGTCAAGTTTAAAAACAGTTTGAAGTAATTGGAAAGTCTAACAGTCTTACATCTAATAATCTAATGTCTTTTAACTACAAAAATCTTTTTATCGATCTTGACGATACGCTCTGGGACATTCACCAAAACGGGAAGGAGTGCCTCGAAGAAATTTATTTAGATTACGGGTACAACCGGTTTTATCCCACGTTCAACGATTATTACAACGTGTATATGCCTTCCAACCACCATTTGTGGCATTTATACCGACAAGGGGAAATACGAAAAGATGAGTTGATTGTGGAACGTTTTTTGGTTCCGGTGCGTGAGTTTGGAATCAACGATGCAGAGTACGCCAAATCGTTGAGCGATGATTTTCTGGATCGCACTACCCGAAAAACAAAACTCATTGACGGAACCATGGATTTGCTGGATTACCTGAAACCCAACTATCGGATGCACATCCTCAGCAACGGTTTCCGCGAAGTTCAGTTTAAGAAAATAGAAAACTCCGGCCTGCGGCCCTACTTCGATAAAATCATCCTGTCGGAGGACGCGGGCATTAACAAGCCGCACCCCGATATTTTTACCCACGCCCTAAAAAGCACCAACTCGCGACGCGCGGAAACGCTGATGATTGGCGATAGCTGGGAAGCCGATATCGTTGGCGCACGCAACAGCCGCATTGCGCAAATTTGGTTCAATCCCGCCCATATTCCGGCCGACGGATTTGAACCTACCTACACCGTGCAAACGTTGGTGGATATAAAAGAAATTTTGTGATATTTACGAAAATATTATTCCCGTCTCAGCGGCATGGTCATACACCGAGGGCCGCCGCCGCCGCGCGGCAGTTCGGATCCATCCAATGTAATGACGCATTTTTCAGCCGTTTCCAAATCGAATTTCCCGTCAATCACATCCCACGCGCGCACAATTTCGAAACCGTTTTTGTTTAACTCTTCCAGCGTGTGAACGTTGCGTGCATACGAAAGCACTTTTCCGGGCGCGATGGCCAGAAAATTGGCTCCGCTGTGCCATTGTTCGCGTTCCTGATCCCAATCGTCAGCTTTTCCGCCGCAAATTATCGGTTCCACTTCCATGCCTAATTTTTTCAACGCTGCCGGAATATTATTTACCTGTGAAATGCCGGCTACTTTTCCGTCTTTAACCTTGATGTGTACCGTTTTGTGCGGATTGTTTCCCATGATGAGCGGTTTGTAAATCATGGCGGTATTCTTGTCCAGCAACGTGAAAACCATATCTAGGTGGATAAACGATTCGGGCGTTTCCGGCAATTGCTGCACAATGATGTGCTTTTCACCCGATTTCCCTTTACACAGTTCATTAATCAGCAAATCCACAGCCTGCGGGCTGGTGCGCGCCCCGCTTCCAATGAGCAAAATATCTTCGCGCGCCACCAATACATCGCCGCCTTCTATTTTCACCAGCGGGTTGTTTTGCGAAACATCGTACATATTGGTTGTTTTGCCGGTGAAAAACAAGCTGCAGTTTAGAATCGCTTCCATGATGAATGATTCTCTTACCCGAACCGCGTTTGCCATTTTGCACACCAACGATGTATTACCGATGGTTACTGATGTATCGCGTGTAAAATAAAAATTATACAACGGTTGCAGGGCATAATATTCTTCTTTCAGAAAATCGGTCAGGGTTTTTACCTGCATGGGAAGCCCTTCAATCAATACCTTTGCTAAATGGTTTGCCGGTAATTCCAGCAGGTAATCGAAATAATCTTCCACTTGCTCCGTGGCGCATATCTTTTGAAGCAATAAAAAGCGTTGTTCGGGAATTGAGAGTAGTTTTTCAAGTAAGTCCGAAACTTCGTACACGCGCGATGTTTTTTTCAGCACCCCCTGCAACTGGGCATATTCCTGTTGCGCAATAGACAGGTTCAGGATATCGCTGTAAAGGGCGCGTTGCGCGTTTTTGGGCGTCATGTTTTCCACTTCGGGCCCGGGATAATGCAGCATTACGGCTTCGAGTTTTCCAATTTCCGATTGAACGTTCAGAGTAAGGTTTTTTGGTTCCATTATAGTACATTGTTTTGTTAATGTTGCAAAACTACAAAATTACTTGCAAATTTCAGGCAATATTTCGCAATATTGATGACAAAAAGATAAAAAAAACTCCGTACTGAAAAAATACGGAGTTAGTGGTTGGGATGAAATTGTCTTAATCGAGATGTTCTTTGAGCGATTCCACCCAGTTCTTGATGCGTTCATCGGTGAGTTCGGCATCGTTATCGTCATCCAGCGGCAAGCCCACGAAAACACCGTTGACCAATGCCCGCGAATAATCGAAATGATAATCTTCGGGCGATACATGGCCAATAATGTTGCATCCTTTCTCAACCAGGGTTTCGTACACAATTCCTATGGCATCCACAAACGAGTCGGGGTAAATAAACGAATCTCCAAGCCCGAACAGAGCAACCGTTTTCCCCGATAAATCGAGCTTTTCGAACGTGTGGTAGAAATCCGACCAATCGTCCTGTAAATCTTTTATTCCCCAGGTAGATGCGCCGAGGATGAGCACATCGTGCGTGAGAAACGGCTCTTCTTCGCCTTCGTAAACATCGAACAGCGTGGGAGAGTAATCCGAAAGGTGTTCGGCTATTTTAAACGCCGCGTTCTTTGTATTTTCCGTGCTTGAACCGTATATTATAGCAATTGACTTCATAAATTGAATACATTAAAAATTTACTTGCAAAGTTAACATTTAGTTTTTAATAGGCAAATTTTGAAGAATATCTTTGTTGAAGTTTT
>JAUNRY010000226.1 GCA_030539475.1 Bacteroidia bacterium
CCATTTTTTATAAAATGTATCTTTAGCAATTATGTGTAATAATGTATAAATAAAAATTTATTTAGACAAAAAAACTAAAAATCCTTCTATGTCGTCCCTCAGTGCAACAATCAACAATCATCCTCTGTGTCTCTCTGTGCTGCCTCTATGTTCTCTGTGTAACCAAGAGCTACCACGCAAACAACGGATAGCCGCTCATCGTTTTATTCACTTTTTCGCGAACCGATGCTATCGCTTTCGCATCCTCCACATTAGAGAGCACGGCATCAATCATTTCAACGATTTCGCCCATAAGGTCTTCTTTCGCTCCGCGAGTGGTGATTGCCGGTGTTCCGAAACGCAATCCCGATGTTTGGAACGGGCTGCGGCTATCGAACGGAACCATGTTTTTGTTGGTGGTGATGTCTGCTTCGCCCAAGACGCGCTCGGCAACTTTTCCGGTGAGTTGGGGAAATTTAGTGCGCAAATCCACCAGCACGATGTGGTTGTCCGTTCCGCCCGAAACCACATTATAACCCATATCCACAAAAGCCTGTGCCATTACGGCAGCGTTCTTTTTGACGTCAGCCTGATACGTTTTGTATTCCGGCTGCAACGCTTCGCCAAACGACACGGCTTTAGATGCGATAACGTGCTCCAGCGGGCCGCCCTGCATTCCCGGAAAAACGGCGGAATCCAATATAGCCGACATCATTTTCACTTCGCCTTTGGGCGTTTTCAATCCCCACGGGTTTTCAAAATCTTTTCCCATCAGGATAATGCCGCCGCGCGGGCCGCGAAGCGTTTTGTGGGTTGTGGAAGTAACTATGTGAGCGTATTTAAGCGGATTGTCTAATAATCCGGCAGCAATCAATCCGGCCGGGTGCGCCATATCTACCATAAAAACGGCTTCTATTTCATCGGCCACTTTGCGGATACGGGCATAATCCCATTCGCGCGAGTAGGCGGATGCGCCGGCAATAATCAGCTTGGGACGTTCGGCACGGGCAACCGATTCTAATTGCTCGTAATCCACTTGCTGATTGTCTTCTCGAACGTTGTATTCCAACGCGTTGAACATCAATCCCGAAAAGTTGACCGGCGAACCGTGCGAAAGATGTCCGCCGTGCGAAAGGTTCAACCCTAAAAACTTGTCGCCGGCTTTCAAACAAGCCAGAAAAACGGCCGCGTTTGCCTGCGCTCCCGAGTGTGGTTGCACGTTTGCCCACTCGGCGTTAAATAATTTTTTCAAGCGGTCGATAGCCAGCTGCTCACTCAAATCTACCACTTCGCAACCGCCGTAATAGCGCCTGCCGGGATATCCTTCGGCATATTTATTGGTTAAAACCGAGCCCATTGCCTCCATAACTTGTTCGCTGACGAAGTTTTCCGAAGCGATAAGCTCTATTCCTTTTAATTGACGTTGTTTTTCTTTTTCAATTATCTCGAAAATCTGTGTATCTCTTTTCATTGTAGATATATATTTTTTGATTATTCTTCTGCAAATGTAAGGAAAGTTTACCGAAAATCAATCCTGTAAAACGATAAAAGAAGACTGCCTTGTTAAACAAAGCAGCCTTCTTCACTTCTCATAAACTCTACTTTTAAATTTCTTCGAAGCGTGCGGTAAAGAACCTCAATTGCTTGGGTTCATAAACGAAACGAAGGCCCCTGATTTTTTCCTTATGTTGGTACAGATTAATCACGGCATCGGCCACAACATCCATGTGTTTGTAGGTATAAACACGGCGCGGAATAGTCAGCCGGACTGTTTCCAGTTTCGGCCGATGGTTTTCACCGGTAGTTTTATCGCGTCCGGCAGAAACAATTCCGCGTTCCATACAACGAACTCCCGATTCCACATACAGGTTTGCAGTCAGACTTTGCGCCGGAAAATGCTCTTGTACTAAATGCGGACAAAACCGGCGAACATCCAGAAAAACGGCGTGTCCGCCAACCGGCTCAATAATCGGAACACCGGCCTCTTTTAGCTTCTCGCCCAAATAGCGAACCTGCTTCACACGATGCTCAATGTACTCAAACTGTATGGATTCGCGCAACCCTATAGCCATGGCTTCCATATCGCGCCCGGCCATTCCGCCGTACGAGGGCATTCCTTCGTAAACAACAACCAGCTCTTTGGCCGATGAAAACAAATCGTCGTCGTTCATACACAAGAATCCGCCTATATTCACCAAACAGTCTTTTTTGCCGCTCATGGTACAACCGTCGGCATAACTGAACATTTCGCGAACAATGTCTTTGATGGATTTGTGGGCAAACCCTTCCTCCTGTTCTTTTATGAAATACGCGTTTTCCACGCAACGGGTTGCATCGAAGAACACTTTAATACCGTATTTGCCGGTCAATTCACGAACGGCACGCATATTTTCCATGGAAACGGGTTGGCCGCCGGCCAGGTTCACGGTAACTGCCAGACAAACATAGGCAATGTTTTCCGGGCCTTTTTCATCGATAATATCCTGCAATTTATTTAAATCGATGTTTCCTTTGAAGGGAATTTCCAATCCGGCGTTGTGCGCTTCATCGCGAATGATATCCACAAAAATTCCGCCGTTGCGCTCCTGATGATAACGTGTGGTGGTGAAATACATATTTCCGGGAACAAACTGTCCGGGTTTGATGGCAATTTGCGACAGGATGTTTTCCGCTCCCCGCCCTTGATGTGTGGGCACAATGTGTTTAAATCCGAAAATGTCCTGAACCGTTTTTTCGAGATGTTGAAAATTTTTGCTTCCGGCGTAAGCCTCGTCGCCCATCATCATTCCGCCCCATTGCTTGTCGCTCATGGCGTTGGTTCCGCTGTCGGTAAGTAAATCGATGTAAACATCTTCCGAATTGATGAGAAAAGTGTTATAACCTGCTTCTTTGATGACTTTTTCACGCTCTTCGCGAGAAATCATTTTAACGGTTTCCACTGCTTTTATGCGGAAAGGTTCCGCCGGATATTCGTTTAAGTTCATAATAGTGGTATTAATTGTGTGAAATTAGTATTATCTCCCAAAATTATGACAAAAAGACGAAACAACAAAGACTTGGAGCAATATTTTTTGCATTTTTTGTATCAAAGTGGAATTATATGATTTCCAAATGACAAAAAACAGTAGGTTTAGGAGCAAGCGCTAAGAGAAAAATATGGAGGAGAATCAATAAATTTCGTCAATCAATCTAACACTACACGCCAAGTCTCCCTTCACAGCAAATCCGGCCTCAACCGCTTTGTCCGCTCGTGCGCTTGTTCCAGCCGCCATTCGGCGATTTTTCGCTCGTGGCCGGAAAGCAGTATATCGGGCACGCGCCAGCCGTTGTATTCTGCCGGGCGGGTATAAACGGGCGGCGCCAGCAAACCGTCTTGAAACGAATCGGAAAGCGCCGATTGCTCATCGCCGATAACACCGGGAATAACTCGCACAACCGCATCGGCAATCATGGCGGCCGCCAGTTCGCCGCCGGTGAGTACAAAATCGCCGATGGAAATTTCACGCGTTATCAAATGCTCCCGCACCCGATAATCCACGCCCTTGTAATGCCCGCAAAGGAGGATGATGTTTTGTTTTAGCGAAAGTTCGTTGGCCGTTTTCTGGGAAAACTGTTCGCCGTCCGGCGTGGTGAAAATCACTTCATCGTAATCGCGCTGCGATTTCAGGTGCGCAATACAGCGGTCGATAGGCTCAATCTGCAGTACCATTCCCGCTTCGCCGCCAAACGGGTAATCGTCCACCCGCTTGTGTTTGTCGAGCGTAAAATCGCGCAGGTTGTGAAGCCCGAATTCCACCAATCCTTTGTCTTGCGCACGTTTCAAGATGGAACAATTGAGCGCTCCATCAATCATTTCGGGCAAAACGGTAATTATATCTATTCTCATAAGTTTTGAGTTAGGAGTGATCAGTGATCAGTGATCAGTAATTAATCTCCTCAAGTCTCCAAGTCCCCA
>JAUNRY010000013.1:0-5646 GCA_030539475.1 Bacteroidia bacterium
GCCGAAAGTGGGTATGGCCATCGGGATCATAATATCGGAACCTTTTCCGGTGGAAGTGAGAACGGGCAGCAACGCAATGAGCGTGGTGGCCGTGGTCATTACTGCCGGACGCACTCTTTTAAGCCCGGCATACACCACGGCTTCCCTTATTTCTTCTTTCGTTTGTGGATCTCGTTCCATGAAAGTATCGTGGATGTAAGTTCCCATCAGCACGCCGTCGTCGGTGGCGATGCCGAAAAGCGCGATAAACCCTACCCACACGGCAATACTCAGGTTTATGGGGCGCATTTGAAACATATCGCGGAAGTTTACTCCGCCAACGGAAAAATCCATAAACCACGGTTCGCCGTAGAGCCACAGCAAAATAAATCCGCCGGCGAAAGCCACAAACACGCCCGAAAAATGTATAAGCGAGGCGGTAATGGTTTTAAACTGGAAATAAAGTATCAGCAAAATAGCCAAAAGGCTGATAGGGATAATAATAAGCAGGCGTTTGGAAGCGCGTTCCTGCTGTTCGTAATTTCCGGCAAAAACGTACGATACGCCATTTGGCAAGTGCAATTGGCCGGAAGCAATTTTATCTTTCAGTATCCTGTCGGCTTCCTGCACCACGTTTACTTCCGCTGCGCCTTCCGTTTTATCGAAAATAACGTATCCCACCAAAAACGTGTTTTCGCTTTGAATCATTTGCGCGCCGCGGGTGTATTCTATGCTCGCCACATCGCCCAGCGGTATTTGCGCGCCGGTGGCCGTGGGGATAATGAGCCTTGACAATTCTTCGGGGCTTTCGCGCAGTTCACGCGGATAGCGCAGCCGCACCGGATAACGTTCGCGCTCTTCCACCGTTGTGGTCAACGGCATACCGCCCACGGCGGCGGCAATCACATCTTGCATATCGGAAACCGTGATGCCGTAACGCGCCATATTCCGGCGGTTTAACCTGATTTCGAGATACGGTGCGCCCACTGCCCTGTCGTAAAATACGGTAGAAGGCAAAATGGACGGCACTTCTTTTAATGCCGCTTCAATTGCTCTTCCGCCCTCTTCAATAGATTCCAAATCGGGGCCCGAAACTTTTATACCCATCGGTGCGCGCATGCCGGTTGAGAGCATCACCAACCGGGCTTCGATGGGTTGCAGTTTGGGTGCCGACGTCAGACCCGGCAAGTGCGACACGTTCACGATTTCCTGCCAGATGTCATCAGCATTCTTGATATGCGGCCTCCACTGGCGAAAATAATCGCCTCTCCTGTGTGGCGTTAAGCTATCTGCCGAAATAAGCCGGAATCCATCTTTGGGATTATAAGTCGCCCCATTTTTAAGAATGAATTCGCCTTTGCGATTCACCTTGAACTTTACCCGATGCCCGTTTTCATCCAGAATATATTCGGACCGATAATTTATGACATTCTCGAACATCTGCGTAGGTGCGGGGTCGAGCGCAGAATTGACACGCCCCCATTTCCCGACGGTCATTTCCACTTCGGGAATATTTTGAATCCGTTTATCGAGCGCTTCAATAAAACGCAAGTTTTGCTCAATGCCCGTGTGCGGCATACTGGTGGGCATCAGCAGGAACGAGCCTTCGTTCAGGCTCGGCATAAATTCCTGCCCTATTCCCGGAAATTTATCGCTTGCAGCTTGCCAGAATCCTACCTGGCGAAACGATTTCCACCCGATAGTTTCAAAGCCTTTCGCAATAAAACCAAACGATTTATCGAACCCCATCCAGATAACAAACCCAAAAACAAGCGTAAAAAGAGGAATAACCATAAATTTCCACCGGTTGGCAAGACTCCACCGGAGAATTTGTTCGTAGTAGATTACCAGCAGCCACAGCAATCCCAGTATAATAGCAATGATGCCGATTACAAACAGGAAGTTGAACGGGATTCCCGCTTGCGTGCCCATCGGCAGCCACTCCACGGCCAAAAAATAAACAACCATTAAAATGGCAATGCCTATGTTTATGAAAGTGGGTATTTTTCTGTTTCTCCACCGATCTGCAAAATAGTTGTTCACGCCGAAAAGCACCAGCGCCAGGTAAGCTCCCGTGCCGGTGATGAAAAACAGCGCAATTCCCGCGAGTGCAAGCGCCACATTGGCCGCTTTGCGAACCATTTTCGATGTAATTTTCAGCGAAAAAACATAGTAAGCCAGCGTGGGCAAAACGGCGATGCCGAGAAGAAATGCCGAAATGAGCGCGAAAGTTTTGGTATAGGCCAGTGGTTTAAAAAGTTTGCCTTCCTGCGCTTCCATCATAAAAACCGGAAGAAAACTGATAACGGTGGTGAGCGATGCGGTGAAAATGGCGCCGGAAACTTCGCGAACGCTCCGGTAAATTAAATCGATGAATTCTTTGCCTTTCCGTATCGCTTTGTTCTCATCCATTTCCATGTGGCGGACAATGTTTTCCACGTACACCACCCCGATGTCAATCATCAACCCGATGGCTATGGCAATTCCCGAAAGGGCAACGATATTGGCATCGATTTTCAGCAGCCGCATGATGATGAACGTGCACAAAACGGCAATAGGCAGAATACTGGATATGATAACCGATGCCCGTAAATTGAGCACGATAACGATTACCACAATAATGCAGATAAGCACTTCGTGCGACAGCGCCGTTTCGAGCGTGCCGATGGTTTCGTGAATCAATCCGGTGCGGTCGTAAAACGGAACCACGGTTACTTTCGAAACGGTTCCGTCGGGCAAGGTTTTCTGCGGTAACCCGGCCTCAATTTCCTGAATTTTCGCTTTCACATTGTCAATCACGTGAAGCGGATTGGAGCCGTAACGCGCCACCACTACTCCGCCCACAGCTTCCACGCCTTCCTTGTCCAGGCCGCCGCGGCGCGTGGCAGGGCCGACAGTAACAAAAGCCACATCCCGGATTCTGACGGGAACGTTGTTGCGGACGGTAACCACGGCTTCTTCCAGGTCGGAAACGTTTTTTATGTAACCGATACCACGGACAAGGTATTCCACTTTGTTTATTTCGACGGTTTCGGCGCCAATATCCAGGTTGCTTTTCTGCACGGCGTTCATAATATCCATTATCGACACGTTGAAAGCCCGCATGGCGTTGGGGTTAATCTCTACCTGATATTCTTTCACAAAACCGCCTATGGAAGCCACTTCCGAAACTCCTTCGGCCGAAGATAAGGAATAGCGGATGTGGAAATCCTGAATGCTTCTAAGCTCGTCGGGGCCCCAGCCGCCGGCAGGCTCTCCCGTTTGCGGATTGCGTCCTTCGAGCGTGTACCAGAAGATTTGCCCCAAAGCGGTGGCATCGGGGCCCAGGCTCGGCTGAACGCCGTCGGGCAAGGTTCCGGACGGCAGCGAATTGAGTTTTTCCAGAATCCTTGAACGGCTCCAGTAAAACTCAACGTTATCGTCGAAAATAATGTAAATAAACGACATCCCGAACATGGATGAACTGCGGATGGTTCTTACGCCCGGAATCCCCAGCAACGATGTGGTAAGCGGATACGTAATCTGTTCCTGAATGTCTTTGGGCGAACGCCCCATCCATTCCGTGGCGACAATTTGCTGGTTTTCACCAATATCGGGAATGGCATCCACCGGAACGGGGTCGCGCGGCAAAATGCTGTGCCAGTTAAACGGGGCGGTGGAAATGCCCCACACAACGACAATAACAAGCAACAGTATTGTTATCAACCTGTTATCGAGAAAGTATTTGATTACTCTGTTTAGCATAATAATTTTTTCGATTTTTAGAACAATAAACCTTCATTGGAAATGAAATCCGTACGGAACACTTTTCGAAATTATATTCCAAAAGTTCACGTAATGTCCTGTCAACAAATCGTTAAAGCGACTATCGACTATCGAAAAAAATCAAAGGCGGTAAATGCAGATGTAGTTGAGAATGCTTACATCTTGCAGGAAAAGCCCATCGGGCGGAAAGGTTTTTTGAGGTAAAGGCGTATTTGGTTCGGATAGCGTGTTTTTGCGCAAATGGGTTAGTGCAAACCACACGTTATCAAAGGAAAAAGACGGTTTATCCGGATTTATTTCTTGTGTTTTATTCTGGTATACGTCTGTGGAAACGCGGATGGTTTCAAAGTCGCAACAACCGTCGTGTGATTCGTTCAGGCTGCACGGGTGATTTTCTGAAAGATTGGGCGAGCAGCAAAAATGCGGTTCGGCTGTTTTTGTTTCGCAGCAAGATGTATCGTTGTTATTCACAAACAAATCCCAGGAATGCAGTTTTCCTTCGCAAAAGTGCATAGCTATAACCGGTTGCACGGCAACCAGCGCCATAACACTCAGTAAAAAAACAGCTATTTTCCTTTTCATAAATTACAATAGAAACAAAAAATCACGCAATAGGTTGACAAAAATAGAATTAATTTTACATTTGTCCAAATTTGTGGTTGTAATATAAGCTAAATCCGCTGTTTTGTACCGAATTGTTTTTTTAAAGTTCCAACGCCGACAACTCCGCCAACGCCAGTTCGTAATCGCGTTCGGCTTCGATAACATGCACAATGGCGTCGTAATAATGGCCGATTTCCAGCAGGTAATCCAACAGGGAAATTTCACCGCTGTCCAACGCTTTTTTCAGCAGCGCGTCGTTTCGGTTCGACGTGATGGTTTGGCGAAACTTCAATGCGTTTTGCTGCAACACCGATGCTTTCAGGTAAAGGCTTTGCAAGCGGTTATAGAACTGAATTTTAGAATCTTCCAACGCCATCTCCGATGCTTTTACCTGTGCTTTGGCGTATTGTTGCGTATTCTTGTTTTCCCAAAGCGGAATGGAAACTCCCAGCGTAATGCCTTGAAATTGTTCTCCAACCACTTTTTCGCTCATGTAACCGGTGGAAAACTTAGGCAAGGCCAACGCACGGCTCAATCTCACCTGTTCTTTTCCAATCTCAATTTCTCCTTTCACGTACTGAAGCGCCGGACTTTTCGTTTCCACAGCCGCGTACCATTCTTCGAAATTGGCGGGAAGCATGGGCGGAGAGAACTCATCTTGCGGAAGTGCGATTTCCTTTCCGCCGTTCATTCTTCTCAGTTCGGCCAGCAAGGTTACGCGCTGGGCTTCTATTTTAGCCAGTTCGGTTTGGATGACGGTTAAGTTAAGCTTGGCTTTGTTGTATTCGAGGATATTCGCGTCTCCTTGGTCCAGCCTGATTTGGTAAGTTTCCGCGATTCGCAGGGCGTTATCGAGCCGCACCGAATACTCTCTCGCCAGCGCGTTGTGATACACCAACTCTATACACGTTTGTTTAGCCAAAAGCATCAGGTTTATCCTCTCGGACTTGTAAACGAGTTCGGCATTCGCGTTTTGTAAATCGGCGATATGGCGGCGATGTCCGTAAGCGGTAGGAAAGTCGAAAGATTGCGTAACTGCAAAATCCGTCCGCTTTCCCATCGATTTTGGGTTTCCCCACAGGTAATTGAATTCTACTTCGGGATTGGGAATATAAATTCCGGTGCGGTTCCCAATTTTCTGCGATTCTATTTGCTCACGCAATGCCGCCAGCGCAGTATTGTTGTGCTCGATTTGCTGTAACACGGTTTCGTATCCGCTTTGAGCAATTGCGGCAAAAGGGAATATTAATATGATGTAAACAAGTATTTTTTTCATTTGTGGCTATTTTAAACAATAAA
>JAUNRY010000013.1:5746-19805 GCA_030539475.1 Bacteroidia bacterium
ACAACGGGAACAATAAATATATTCAGCAAAGTGGATGTTAACAATCCGCCCAACACCACCACCGCCATGGGGCTTTGAATTTCGTTTCCCGATTTTCCACCCTGAACCACCAGCGGAATAAGCGCCAAAGCGGCTGTGAGCGCAGTCATCAGGATGGGGTTCAGCCTATCGATGGAACCGTGCAAAACCCTTTCGTGCAAGGATTCTCCCTCTTGCTCCATGTGCTGATACCGCGATATAAGCAGAATGCCGTTTCGCGTGGCAATGCCGAAAAGTGTGATAAACCCGATAATGGACGGAATGCTCACCACACCCGAAGTAAAGAACACGGCCAACACTCCGCCGATTAATGCCAGCGGCAGATTTAGCAATACAATAGCCGAGAGTGTCAGGTCTTTAAACTCGCCGTAGAGCAGCAGAAAAATAACGCAAACAGCCAAAATGGATGTAATCATCAATGTGCGGGCGGCGGTTGCAGCAGTTTCGAACTGGCCGCCGTATTCTACGCGGTAACCTTCGGGCAAAGCGATGTGTTGGTCTATATTGTGCCGGATATCATCTACTACACTTTTCAAATCGCGCCCCGACGTATTTGCCGAAACAACAATTTTTCGCTGCACATTCTCGCGGGAAATGCTGTTTGGGCCTCCCACCGAAACCACATCGGCAATCTCTTCCAGCGGAACTTTGCGGCCGCTTCCCACATCAATTAACGCGGAACGAATCTGGTCGATACTTTCGGTATAATTCTCGTTCAGGCGCAACACCAAATCGAAACTTCGTTGTCCTTCGTAAATATCAGCCAGTTTTTCGCCGGCAAACGCCAGTTCTACGAACCGGTTAAAATCTTCGACCGGCACGCCGTATTTCGCCAACATTCCCCGGTTTGCCCGAATTTGAAGCTGAGGCGTTTCGGTTTGTTGCTCCACCGATACATCCACCAACCCCTCTATATCCGTTATGGAATGTTGAATTTGGTTGCCAATCAAAAACAAATTACTCAAATCCGGCCCGAAAATATTGATGGCAATACTGGCGCGCGTGCCGGACAACATGTGGTCTATGCGGTGTCCGAGCGGCTGGCCAACCGTTACGGCTAACCCGGGGATTCCCGCCAGTACGTCGCGGACTTCGTCCATAAATTCTTCGTTTTTTCTTTTTCCCAAGGTAAACAGCACGTCCACTTCGGAGCTGTTGGTCGACTGCGAGTGTTCGTCCAGTTCTCCCCGTCCCGTGCGGCGTGCCGTGCTGGTTATTTCGGGAATTTTCAACAATTCGGTCTCCATCAGGTTTCCCAACCGGTTAGTTTCTTCGAGCGAAACGCCGGGTTTTGTAACCGTGGTAATGGTGAGTGCGCCTTCGTTAAATTCGGGAAGGAAACTCTGCCCCAACGTGAAAAACAAGATGAGCGTAAAAATAAATAAACCCACAGTTGGATACAACACCTTTTTCTTGTTTTGAAGCACCCATTTGAGCGATTTTTCATAAGCGCCCGTCAACTTCCGGGTGAGCCAGCTGTCTTTTATGTTTTTGTTCAGGTATTTGTCGTTCGACAACATCAGTTTACACATCAGCGGAGTTACCGTCATAGCCACAATGAGCGACATAAACAACGCCACAATAAACGCTATTCCCAGCGGCTTGAGCATACGCCCTTCCATTCCGGTAAGGAAAAACAACGGAATAAAAGCCACAATGATGATTAATGTGGCGTTCAGGATAGACGCGCGTATTTCGATGGAAGCATCCAGCACGATGTTGAATACCGGGCTTCGCTCGTGCCGCGGTTTCCTGTGATTTTGTTTCAGGCGTTTGTACACGTTTTCCACATCTATAATGGCATCGTCCACCAACGATCCGATGGCGATGGTCATTCCGCCCAGCGTCATCGTATTGATATTCATGCCCAGAAAATACAACACAATAATTGTTCCGAGCAACGAAAGCGGAATAGCCACAACGGAAATAACGGTGGTGCGGAAACTGGCCAGAAACAGGAAAAGGATGATGATTACAAACAACGCGCCTTCTAACAAAGCGTTCCCAACATTCCTGACGGACGATTCGATAAAATCGGCCTGACGGAAAATTCGGGTGTTCATTTTCACGTCCGAAGGCAAAGTTCTTTCTATTTCGGCCAGGTTTCTTTCGATGTTTTCCGTAACGCGCAGCGTATTGATATTGGGCTGTTTGGAGATAGCAATAATGACCGCCGGCTCGGCATTTTCCGACGCGTAACCGTATTTTACGGCGCTGCCGATAACCACGTCCGCCACATCGGATACCAATACCGGCAGGTTATTCACGGTTTTTATGTACGTTTCGCCCAGTTGGTCTAAATCGTTTGTGCGCGCCATACCACGAATCATGTACTCGTTTCCGAAATCGCGCACAACGCCACCCGATGAATTTTCGCTGAAACTTCTTCCGGCCTGCGCCAGTTCGCTCATGGTTACTCCCAGAAAATCCATTTTCTGCGGGTCGGCAAGAATCTGGTACTGTTTGTAATCTCCGCCAATTATCGTTACCTGCGATACGCCTCCCGTGGCCAGAATAGCGGGTTTAACCACCCAATCGGCCAGCGTGCGCAGTTCCATTTGTGATGTGCTGTCGGATTTCAGGCCGATAAAAAGAATCTCGCCCATGATGCTCGATTGCGGCGCCAGCACGGGTACTATGCCTTGGGGCAGCACTTCGCCGAGCGTAACCATTTTCTCGCTCACAATCTGGCGTGCCTGGAAAATATCGGCTCCCCAGTCGAATTCCACCCACACGAACGAAAATCCCTGCATCGAAGCCGAGCGTACACGCCGCACGTTGGTGGCTCCGTTTACGGACGTTTCGATGTGAAAAGTAACCAACCGCTCCACTTCCTCGGCCGACATTCCGTGCGCGTCGGTCATTACGGCAACCGTGGGCGCGGTAAGGTCGGGAAAAACATCCACATCCATCTGTTGCGATGTTATTACTCCCCCAACAACGATTAAAATTGCTCCCAACAAGATAAAGAGCTTGTTGTTGAGCGAATATTTTATGATATTGTTTAGCATGAATTTGACGTTTAAAGTTTGATGTTTGACGTTTAAAGTCTAATTATCTAAAGTCTGACATCTGACATCTATTCTAATGTACATGTCCCGCATGCGGGTCAATTGCTGCGGCCGATTGCGCCAATTTCACCAAAATAGCTCCTTTGCCCACAACGCGCTCGCCCGGGGATAAACCTTCCGTAATTTCCGTGCGTATGCCGTTGGTGGCGTTGATTTTCACGGGGCGTTTTTCGAAAAGTTCGGGCGTGAGTTGAACATATACGAAATAATTTCCCATTTCCTCCACGATGGCTTCGTTGGAAACGGTCAACGCTTCGGTTTGTGCTTGTGTTTTTATGAACATCTCAATAAAACTTCCCGACACAAAACCGGCGCGGTTATCAATCTGAACCACAACGGGCAGGAGCGGATTATTGATGTCGGCCGATTTGCCGAACGAAACCACGCGCCCGCCCAGTTCATCGAGCGTGTGCGTTGTTTTGTTTTGCAATTGCCGGAACGTAACATCGGAAATTTGGGTGAGTTCGTCGAAATATCGGGGGCGCAATTCGGCTTTCACAAACAGGTTTTTGTTTTGCGAAACCGTTAAAACGGGTTGTCCGGGGGCGGCATATTCACCGTTTCGCACCATCACGCTCGCTATGAATCCGCCAATGGGCGAGTTTACGGCTTGTTTTCCGGCCGAGAAATTCTTTTGCAGGTTGTTGTAGTTGGCTTGGGCGTTGTCTAACTCGGTTCTTGCCCGCAACAATTCGCTTTGCGAAACAATCTGGTCTTTAGCCAGTTCGGCCTTGCGCTCGTATTCGGTTCGGGCGCGGTTGTATTCGTTTTGAGCTTCGGAAAAGCGAACCGACAGGTTATTGTCGGCCATTCCGCTCCCGTCGATGCTAAACAGCGTTTGCCCCGCGGCAACGCTCGTGCCCTCCACCACATTATTTCCGGGGAAAAGTACGATACCGCCGGTTCTTGCCGTTATAACCCGCTCATCGCCCAACGACGGCTGAATTTGCCCTATCGCGCGGATTATTTGCCCGAAGGGCTCTCTGCGGACTTCCTCGGTGGCAAAATCTACTTTCCAGCTTTGCTCTTTTGTGAAAACGGCGGTGTTGATGCCGGTGATGTGCGCATCGTGCGCGGCGTGAAGGGCTTCGTGCGCGTCGTCAAAGACGGTGATGTTGCCGATGGTGAGTTGCGATGTTTTATCGGGGGTGTTCACCAGAAACATCAGCCTGGCTTCGCCTGCGATTTCGGGTTTCAGGCTGAATGTGAAAATTCCGGGGCGCGTGGGTGAATCAAGGGTTTGTGCCACTTCATCGGAACCGATAATGAGCTTTGCCGTAACGCTTCCTTCTTCCAGCGGTTTGAAATTATCGAGATGCGTAAAATGCGCGAGAATTTCGCTCTCTTGCCCAACGGCAAAAGGGGACGCTTCTGCAAACACCTCGAAATCATCGTTGTAGGAAGTTAATTGCAGGTTGTCCACATGGTCGTGGTGGCCGTGAGTTTCGTGTCGATTGCAAGACATCGTAATAATGGCAAGAGACATTACCAAAACTGAACATATTTTTTTCATCGAAACTGATTTTGAATTTGTTAAAAACAGGAAATGACAATCAGCAAAAAATGTGATTATCGAAAGAGAATTGATTGCACAAACAAGGGTGAAAAATCAGCAGAAAGGCGGGGCTCTCAACCCTTTGGACTGAGAAAAATCGAGGATATATAAAGATTCTGAAGGAGGTTTTTGGCGGAAAGGCAAGAAGTAATTATCTGATTGAAGCAGCACATTACTTCCCAATGAAGAATAAAGCAATAAAAGCGGATACTCCGAACCTGAATCGGTTAACTGATGCACGTGCCCGTGATTCACAAACCGGATGTATATTTCTTCCAGCAAACAATCTTCAATACTCAAGCATTTGTGAGAGTTGCAGTGGTTCGATTGTGAAAAATCACCTGAAAAATGCACACAACGGTTGGCAGTATCAGCGTGGTTGTGATGCCAAGCATCGCAAATTTCAACGCACGTGCCTACGTGATGATGGGGCACAACGGCATGTGCCAAAATAACTAAATTGGCAAGCAATATGAAAGTGATACTTATTGCTTTTTTCATACCGAAAGCGTTTTTGCAAAGTTAAACATTATTTTTAATTCCATGCAAATGAATGGAAATGTTTTAACGGGATTGGGGCTGTTGGAAAAAAGAACAATCTTTGTTTTTTTCCAAAAAAGTTTTCCATTTTTCTTAGAAAACTGTTATGATTTTTTTATCTTTGCCGAATGAACCAGCTGATTTCCCACATAGAGTTTCTTTTGCATACGCACGATTGCGTTATTGTGCCGGCATTGGGAGGATTTGTAGTAAATTCAACTCCTTCTCAAAAAAACGGCCTGTCGGTTTTTCATTCTCCCGCGTGTGAGTTAGCGTTCAACAGAGAACTCACCCACAACGACGGCTTGCTGGTGCAATCCTACATGCAAACCGATGGAATTTCTTTTGAACAGGCAACGCAAAAAATAGAACAATCCGCACGTGAAATCAAAAGCCTGTTGCGTTCGGAAAAATTTGCCGATCTCGGAGACTTAGGAAGTTTCAAAATGATTGATGAACAGCGGTATATCTATCAACCAAAACCTTTTGTCCGTCCCGAATATTTTGGGCTTTCGCCCGCATCGTTAAAACCGGTTATTCAGGTTATGCCGCCGGCACAAACGGTTGAGATTCATCGAAAAGACAGAAAATCCATCGTGCGGAAAATTGGGATAGGCGCAGCAGCAGCCGTTATTGCCGCCATCATGTTAATTTTTCCTGTTCGGGACAGTACGTTTGGCCACCAAACGGCAAGGATGTTTTCCGAAAACAGATTGTTCAGTTTCAGAACCGAAAAAGCCAACATCAATACACCCCCTATATCCGCCACCGTTTTCCCCGAAATAGCACAACCCAATGCGGCTGAAATTACAGAAAGCGCTTCCGCGCAAATAATGGAAGAATCAACCGCCTCCACGGATGCTGCACCCAAATACTATATAGTAACGGGCGTGTATGAGGTTAGCAAGGTAGCCGGTGAAATGATTGCATTGCTGCAATCGGAAGGATATACGGGTGCCTCTTCCATCGAACGTTCCAATCGCATCGATGTTTACGCCGCAAGTTTCTCTACACACGAAGAAGCGGAAGAAAACCTGAAACAACTCAGGCAAAACTTTCCCCATCACCGCGACGCCTGGATTTTAGAACGGTAAACAACGGAGAAAGTGAAAATGCGATTTGGAAATCGCATCACCCACTTATCCCTCACTCCTGAATATACAATCCGTCTCTCGGCAGCAGATTTTTTAAATTAGCTATATTATACACCGTAACCGCCTGAGTTACGGAAGTGTACTCCATGTATTCGGGAATGCTCATGTCGTATCGGTCGCGTGTGGTGTGCCAGATTTCGCGGTAACTGAAATTATGACCCAGCGGATCGGTATTTCGAAACGCGATAACCGGAACCCCGTTCATGGCGAAATAAGCGTGGTCGCTTCCTCCGGCAATTACAGGAAGGGCTCGCGGCGGCTGAGTGCTTTTTTCAACCGTGAACGGAATTTGCGGGTGATAATCGGCGAGGCCTTTGGTACATGCAACAATATCGTCGTACATATTTTCCGGCACCACAAGCCCCGAAGCGGCAGTAGGCCCGCCATCGCGATTAAAGTAATTCGATATCCGGGGCAGTTTATCCTTGTTGTTTTCCACCCAAAATTTAGAGCCCAGCAAACCAAACTCTTCTCCGGCCCAAAAACAGAACAAAATGGTTCGGTCGGGACGATTTCCTCCGGCTTCCATAATCATGCGCGCCATTTCCAGGTTCGGGGCAACGCCCGTTCCGCAATCCACCGCTCCGGTAGCGGAATCGTAGGCATCCAAATGGCAGCCGCTCATAACGTATTCATCGGGATATTTTGTGCCGCGAATTTTCCCGATAACGTTGTGATATTTTACAGGCCCGGGTTTAAAATGGTTGCGGATATCGAATTCCAACAACACAACTTCTCTTTTCTCCGCCTTTTTCCGGATCATGTTGTACTGATCTTCGTTGAGCTTTATATCGGGAACAGACGGCAGGTTATCAAACGACAAGCTATGCAGGTTTTTCCGATCGTACAACGCCACCAGCGGAACCGGCGCCGATTGTATAGTACCCAAAATTCCGGCTTCTCTCATTTCTTTGTAGAACAAAGCCGGCTCAACAATCTTATCCGAATCGCTTACGGCTGCTTCGTTTCCGGCAATAATGGCACTGCGCAAAGAGTCGCCCTCGGCAGAATGGTCAAGGGCAAAACCGTTGCTTTCACCTTCTATGAGTATCCAGGCGCCTTTGAGCCGGCCTTTCATTCTCTCGAACTCTTGCCGGGTTTTGGGTTCTACAAGAACATGGCCGCGCTGCAATCCTTTGGTTCCCGATGTGTAGCTGGGCGTAACAAAATCGAGCGCCATGGAAACATCGCCATACATTCGTCCAAACCACGGGCCGCGATTAAAGCCCACCGGCACCTCTCCCACTTCCTGAATTTCCACTTCCAGCCCCCAGCTTTTAAGCTTGTCGGCCACCCAATACGTGGCATTTTCGTATGCGTCAGAGCCGATAAGGCGTCCGCCGATACGGTTGGCAAGTATATCCAAATGTTCCATGGTGCGGTTATCGGTTTGGCCTATTTCCATAATTCTTTTGCTGACTTTGTTTTGCGCGCTAACCGATAAAACGGTGAAAAATGCAAGGAAAAAGAAAAGGGTTCTGTAAAAATTCATCCGAAGTTAGTTTTTTTAAAATTGAATGTACAAAGATATTTATATTGTTGAACTTTATCTCGTTTTTTACGTTTTAAAGATAGTTTATTCACCTATTAAAAAATCAAAATTATGTCAGTATTAAAAGTAGTAGAAATTCTATCCTCCTCCTCGGAGAGCTGGGAAGACGCAGCAAACAAAGCAGTTGCAAAAGCAGGCGAATCGTTAAAAGGAATACGCTCTGTTTATGTTAAAGAACAAACCGCTACCGTACGCGACGGCAAAATTGCCGAATACCGTGTAAACGTAAAATTAACATTCGAAGTATTGGATTAACCAACTTAACTTAACTAAAGAAACTATGGGCTTAATTTCATTTATTAAAAATGCCGGCGAGAAATTATTCAAAGGCAACGAAGAAAAGCGCGAAGCCGAAAAGGCACAGGCAATTGTTGAACATTTAAACAAATATCAGTTTGATGTTGAAAACTTAGGCGTTGAAGTGGATGACGAAACCGTTACCCTGCGAGGACAGGTAAAAAATCAACTGGACAGAAACCGCCTTGTGGTAGCAGCCGGAAATGTGGACGGCATTGAGAAAGTGAACGATCTTATTCAGGTGGTTACGCCTGCTCCGGTTGCGCAGGAAGAAGTTGCTCCCGAAAAGCAATTTTACACCGTGAAATCGGGCGATTCGCTCTCTAAAATCTCGAGAGAAGTTTACGGCGACGCCAATAAATACAACAAAATTTTTGAGGCAAACAAGCCCATGTTGTCCGATCCCGATAAAATTTATCCGGGACAGGTATTGGTAATTCCTGAGTAACCGGCAGGTTTTACGACACAAAAAATACGGGACTCCATGCGAGTCCCGTATTTTTTATATCCAAGCATCGGTCATCCGACATCGGTCATCGGTTTCTAACCTACCAAACCACCACCTCGTCAACAAACACCCAGCCGCCTCCGATTCCGTTGGGTACGGCTTTGTATCGGATGAATCGGGCGTTGGCGCTACCCTGCCAACCGAAATGCTGGAACAGTGTTCCCGGTTCTTCTTCCGACACGGTGTTTTTTACCCGCGATAACTCCGTAAACGTTTCATTGTCTTCCGATGCGGAAATTACCACTTCCCGGGGAAACCAAATCCACGGGCTGATGCTTTGCATAAAGCGGCCGCTAACGGATTGGACGGGTTGTGAGCTGCCCAAATCGATGGTTACGTCCATTCCGTGGGACATAAATCCCTGCCAACGGCCGTCGCCGTGCGATAATCCTCCCATCAGGCCGTTTACCAGCGCGTTTTCGCCTCCGGCGGGATAATAAGGATTTACCGGAATGTTATAAGTTACTTTTTTCCCGATTGCTTTGTGGTAATCGAAACGGCGCGTTACAACAGGCCCAACGGCCGAATTGCCGGAAAACAATTGTGCCGCCACAGTGGCGGAATCTGTTACCTGAACAGGTTCCGTGTAAAGCGGCGATTGAGCGCCGGGCTGCGAGCCATCGGTTGTATAGCGTATTTCAACGGGCGCTTTTTCGGTGGAAAGCGTTACGGAAATGGCATTGGCGGCAGAATCGATACCGTGTGAAAAATCCACCTCATCCGATAAGGTAAACGTATTGTAGCCTTTCTGCTGCAAGCCGGGAATGGCTTTGTTGACACGCAAACGAAAATCAGCCCACGATTTGTTTTCCGGCTGTGTCCATGCCACTTCGGCTAACGCCAGCAAGCGTGGGTAGAGCATGTATTCCACGTGTTGTTCCGCGGGAATGTGTTCTGCCCATAAATTTGCCTGAACACCCAAAACGCGCTTGCTTTCGTCAACGGAAAGCACTTCCGGAACAGGGTTGTAGGCATACACTTTTTCAATGGGCAAAAATCCGCCCATGGCTTCGGGCTGCGTACCCGGATTGGCCTGATAGGCATCGAAATAGCAAAACTCGGCGGGTGTCATCACGGCATCGTGTCCGCTTTGTACGGCGGTAATTCCGCCTTCTTCACCGCGCCACGACATCACGGTGGCATCGGGCGCCAATCCGCCATCCAGAATTTCGTCCCAACCCAGCAACCGGCGGCCTTTGGAGTTCAAAAACTTCTCAATCCGCGTTATCAGGTAGCTTTGCAATCCGGCTTCATCTTTCAAGCCCTCGGCTTTTATCCGCGCCTGGCATTTGGGGCACTTCTCCCAATGCTCGCGGCTGGCTTCATCGCCTCCCACGTGGATGAGTTCCGAGGGAAAAATATCGATAATTTCCGTAAGAACGTTCTCCAAAAACTCAAACGTTTGTTCGTTTCCTATGCAAAATTCGCTGCTCGTGTAAGGCTTGCCTGTGCACGAAAGATGCGGATAAACCGCCAGAACCTCTTCGGAGTGGCCGGGCATTTCAATTTCGGGAATGATGGTAATGTGGCGGTCGGCGGCGTAACGCACCAATTCCCGCGCTTCGTCTTGCGTGTAGTAGCCGCCGTAAGCGCCGGGAGTGCCTTCGGGCACATATTTCCGCCCCGAGTTCCACCATTCTTTCCACGTGGGTTCCATGCGCCAGGCGGCAATGCCCGTGAGTTGGGGATATTGTTTTATTTCGATGCGCCAGCCGGGGCCATCGGTAAAATGCCAGTGGAAACGGTTGAGTTTGTAGTGTGCCATCAGGTCGATTTGTTTTTTCAGAAAATCGAGCGATACAAAATGGCGCGAACAATCAATCATGGCTCCCCGGTACTGAAAACGCGGCTCGTCTTCCATCTCCACAAAGGGAAGCGCGGAGCGGTTTTCCGCCAGTTGAACAAGTGATTGAACGCCGTAAAACAACCCCGCAGGCGAGTGTGCCGATATGCGTACGCCCGATTTATCCACCTTCAGCCAATAGGCCTCATCTGCTTGCAGCGCCGAAGCCCTTGCGGGCTGAAGAACCAGTTGCAGCTTTTTTCCTGACGGAGATACCGCCGCCGCCTTTTTTATGTGCAGCAATAAATTTTCGGCATCCCGGGGGTCAAGATTTTGTGTTTCAACGTTAAATCCGTTGGATATATCCAGTTTTCCCGAACCCATTTCCATGTGGTTGGGCATAGGAATCACGTTCAGTTCCGCCGATTCTGTTTCTTTTTGTTGACACGATAAAAACAGGAGAAAAAGTGAGAAGATAAGATATTTGTTCATCAAAACAGTATTTTTTTCGGCAAAGATACCAAAAAGCACTGTGGCGGTAGTAATTTTTTGAATGGAAATGCAGTTTGTTTTTGCGCGGCGTTCTTTTCTCCAAACCTTTTTACTATTTTTGTACTTTACAGCATCGGAAACCTGTTTCTATGACAATTACACTGACAATCCTGTTTGTAACCGCCGGGCTTTTTCTTTGGGGAAAGTTACGCTCAGACGTGGTGGCGTTAATTGCTCTGTTGAGCCTCGCGGTAACCGGCATTCTATCTCCTGCCGAAGCCATCGCGGGTTTCGCGAACCCAATTGTGCTTATGCTGGCCGGCCTGTTTGTGATAAGCGGCGCCATAAACCAAACCGGATTGGCGAAAACCCTGAGCACAAAACTGCTGAATACCGCCAAAAAGAACGAGTTGAGATTGTTCACGCTCACCATGATTGTAGCTGCCGGATTGGGATCTTTTATGTCGAACGCGGGAACGGCCGCGCTGCTGCTCCCCATCGTTTTCAGCATGACGCGCGAAGCCGATTTAAGCGCCCGCCGGTTTCTGATGCCGATGGCTTTTTCCGCGAGCATGGGCGGGATGATGACGCTTATCGGCACTCCTCCCGTGCTCATTATCAACAACGTATTGATAGAAAAAGGGTACTCCGGATTGGGATTTTTCACCGTCTTTCCCATCGGATTTATTTTGTTGCTGGCGGGGCTGTTTTTTTTGTGGAACTCATCGAATATCTTAAAGAAAAACGAGAAAAAACGCTCGTCGGGCTTTGGAGAGGCAAAATCTCCCACCGAGCTCATGCGCGAATACCAACTGTCTGAAAACCTTTTCAGGATAAAAATGAATCCTAAATCATCCATTATCGGGCTGGAACTGCGCGAGTTGAACATCACCCGGGCATACAACATTTCTATCCTGGAAATCAGAACTCAAAGCCAGGGAACGGGAGCGTTCTTTAAATCGGCTCAACACAAACTGGCAGATGCGGATTCGGTTCTACAGGGCGACGATATCATATACGTAACCGGTGCTTTCGCAGATGTGGCACGCTTCGCGTCGGAAAATTCCCTCACGTTGATGGACACCACGCAAGCCGAAATTAACAAAAAAGCGGCAGCCTTTGCTATGAAATTCGACGATATAGGCATTGCCGAAGCAGTGGTGCTATCCAGTTCCAAGCTTGTAAACAAATCCGTTAAGGAATCGGGATTCCGAAACCGCTACAATGTGAATATTCTGGGAATAAAACGAAAAAGCGAATACCTGCTCAACAAAGTGCAGAACGAAAAAATTCTGTCGGGCGACTCCCTGCTTATCCAGGGAACATGGACACACATTGATGAGCTTGACAACGAAGAATCGGACCTTGTGGTTGTTGGAAAACCATCGGAAGAGGCTTCCAAAGTTATGCTCGAACACAAAGCCACTACGGCCGCCGTTATTCTTGTGGTTATGGTAATTGCCATACTTTTCAATCTACTTACTCCCGTGGTGGCCATTCTCGCGGCCGCGCTACTGATGATTTTACTGGGATGCTTCCGCAACGTGGAGGCGGCTTACAACACTATCCGGTGGCAAACGGTGGTGTTTTTCGCCGCTATGATACCCATGGCAACGGCTATGGATAAAACCGGGACTTTCGACAGAATAACGGAAGTGGTTCTCAATAGCGTTGGAAACTATGGGCCACACGCCGTTTTGGCATCGTTTTATTTTGGGGCGCTCATTTTTACGATGTTTGTAAGCAACGCCACCAGCGTGATTTTGTTTGCGCCCATAGCCATTCAAACCGCTCAGGATATGAACATCAGCCCCTACCCTTTTGTGTTTGCCGTGGCAACCGCGTCGGTCATGTGTTTGGCAAGCCCGTACGCATCTCCGCCTAACTCGCTGGTTATGTCGCCGGGCGGTTATTCGTTTATGGATTACGTGAAAGTGGGTTTGCCGCTGCAACTGATTTATATGATTATCATGGTGTTGGTTTTGCCGTTGATTTATCCGTTTTAACTTTTGTTATGCAAGGATTTTGAAGATTTGTGCATCTTAGTAAGAAACAAATGGTTAATTTTGGGGCAGACAAACAGACATCAGGTATCCGATTTATGAAGACGGCACATATATTCATTTTCCTGTTTTTCTTATCGTTTTTGGCGATTCAGCGGACGAATGCGCAAGAAAATCCTGTCAGAAAAGACAGTTTGAAGAGTATTCCTGACGCGCCCTTGCCTTTGCAATCAGACTCGGCCGCGATGGAAGGAGTTTCCATAACCATTCCCACCATTCACCCCATTCTTGGGAAAGACGGATTTCAATACAACCGTTTCAGCGATTTTTCGGTAAATCCGTATCGAATGCCGCGCACGGGTACATCGGGCGTACGGTTTTCCGGCGCCGGATCCGATAACATAAACTCCAAATCGCGCACCGCCATAGCTGCCTACTCTCCCGTCAACCGCCTCAATATTTATACCGCTGCAACGCTCGGATTGGTGGAAACGCCTTTTTTCGGAAAGGGAAATTATTACATCCTCAACGCCGGCGCAAATTACTTGATTGCGCCCAACCTCAACGCCGGATTATCGGCTATGTACAATTCCGATTTCAATGTATTGCCGTTTTGGAACGTCTCGGCAGATTTACAGTATATGCCGGACAGAAACCTCATGCTCGAAGGCAGTGTGGGCTATATGAAAACCGGGGCCAACGCGTTTAACCTGAATCAATCGGCCGTTTTGGTAGATGTACACGCCCGCTATCGGTTATCCGACGACTGGTTTCTGAACGCCTACGGCGGATTTCCCGTTTCACAAAGCACCAACCGCCCTGCCATGCCCATGGCACCTATGATGAACAACACGCACTACGGCGGAACTGTGGAATATTGGTTTCAACCTACGGTAGGCGCCGAAGCCGGATTGATTTGGGTGCGCGATATGTTTTCGGGAAAGATGCGCCCACAACCCAAACTGGAGTTGAAGTTCAGGCCGGGCAGGTGAGAATGGGCGGATAGGAGGCGAGGGTTGCTGTGTGTCCTATTAATTGAAAATTTTCGAAGCACGCATTATTCTA
>JAUNRY010000227.1 GCA_030539475.1 Bacteroidia bacterium
AGATTACAGCGAGCCCCCACGGGTTTTAACATCACGTACAATGGTTTGGCAAAAGGTGCAAATATGGACATATCAATTTTATTTATAGCACAAAGATAAACAATTTATCTCGTTTTTGGTTTTACGACTGAGTATAAACAAATAAGTATTACAATAAAGTTATGAAACAAAAAGAACAATTATTACACGCCGGACTATTGATATTGAGAATTGGAATAGGTATATCTATCTTTTTTCATGGGTTACCTAAAATAACAGGCGGTATCGAAACATGGACAGCTATTGGTAGCACCATGTCTAATTTAGGGATAGATTTTGCACCCACCTTTTGGGGATTCATGGCAGCTTTTGCCGAAACCATCGGCGGAATTTTGTTTGCTATGGGATTGTTATTCAGACCGGCAACCCTATTGCTTATCGGCACCATGGTGGTGGCGTTGGTAATGCACTTCACGCAAGGCGATGATTTTTCGAAATACGGGCACGCACTCGATTTGCTTATTCTATTTGCATCGGCCTTTTTGATTGGCCCGGGCAGATATTCTCTCGATGCTAAAATTTTGCCCAAAATAGCATAGCGTTGATCTGTGAAACAGTATGCAACAATAAATCCCCGCTTCGGTTTGAGGCGGGGATTTGCTGTTTTTGGCAGTTATTGCGGGATATTGTGAATGCTCCATAAAAAAAGGGTAAGCTTACTATATCGCGCCGCTACAACCAAATACCCTTGCTTCGGTCAAGACCTGGGGGATTCAATGGGAGCTGGCCGTATAGGACTTACCCGGCTGCAAAGATACGGTTTTTTTTTTAGTTTCAAAACTCTTGATTTGATTTTCTTAAATAAAAGCCTTTTCTTATCTTTGTGCAACTAAAAAGAAAAAACTATGAACATTGTTGAAAGATTTATCAAGTACGCGAAAATAGACACACAGTCTGACGAAAACAATTCTCAAACGCCCAGTACCCAAAAACAATTTAACCTGGCAAAAGAGGTTGAACACGAGATGATTGAGATGGGACTCACGGATGTTTCGCTCGACAACAACTGCTACCTGATGGCCACCCTGCCGTCTAACATCGATAAAAAAACGCCCACCATAGGCTTTATAGCTCATTTCGATACGAGCCCCGATATGAGCGGAGAAAACGTGAACCCGCGCATCGTAAAGAACTACGACGGAAAAGACATTGTGCTCAATGAAGCGCAGAATATTGTTTCGTCGCCCAACGATTTTCCCGAATTGCTCAAATTTGTAGGCGATGACATCATCGTTACCGACGGCACCACACTGCTCGGCGCAGACGACAAAGCCGGAATTGCCGAAATTATGACCGCCATGGAATACCTGATAGCGCATCCCGAAATCAAACACGGAAAAATACGCATCGGGTTCACTCCCGACGAGGAAATTGGCCGCGGAGCCGATAAATTCGACGTGAAAAAATTCGGTGCAGATTGGGCCTACACCATGGACGGCAGCGAAATTGGCGAACTGGAATACGAAAACTTCAACGCCGCATCGGCAAAGATATTTATTCAGGGCAGAAATGTCCATCCCGGATACGCCAAAAGCAAAATGATAAACGCGTTGCACGTGGCCAACGAACTGGTTCAGATGCTGCCCGTGAGCGAACGCCCCGAACATACGGAGAAATACGAAGGTTTTTTCCATTTAATCGCCATAAACGGATCGGTTGACGAAGCCTCGGTTTCATACATCATCCGCGATCACGACCGGGATATTTTCGAAAACCGCAAAAAACAAATGGAACAGGCTGTTGCATTCCTCAACGCTCGTTACGACGACAGGTTGAAACTCGAAATGCGCGATCAGTATTACAACATGCGCGAAAAAGTGGAACCGGTAAAACACATTGTGGATTATGCATTCAAAGCCATGGAAGAAGTGGGAATAACACCCATAGTGAAGCCTATTCGCGGAGGAACCGATGGTGCAAGATTGTCTTTCATGGGGTTGCCCTGCCCGAATATATTTGCCGGAGGCATGAATTTTCACGGCCGCTATGAGTTTTTACCCGTCAGGGCCATGGAAAAAGCAACGGAAGTGATCGTGAAAATTGCGGAAATAGTGGCAAGGTGAATTTACGATTTACAATTTAATCGCTTACAACTCTACTCTTTTGGGGAGTTGGAAAAGATTCAACATCCATTAGTCATAAAGTCTTGGTTCTTGGTTCTATAATTTCAAAACAATATGAAAAAAACACCGTTTACAGACACACACATCGCGCTTGGCGCAAAGATGCACGAATTTGCCGGATACAACATGCCCATTGAATATACCGGAATTATTGACGAACACCAAACCGTGGTAAATGCCGTTGGCGTTTTCGACGTTTCGCACATGGGCGAATTTTGGGTAAAAGGCCCCAACGCGTTGGAATTTGTTCAGAAAGTAACAACCAATGATGCGTCGCAACTGGAAGTGGGTAAAATACAATACACCTGTTTCCCCAACGAAAAAGGCGGAATAAAAGACGACTTGCTGCTCTATCGTTACGAACCCGAAAAGTATTTAATGGTGGTAAATGCCGGAAATATGGCTAAAGATTGGGAATGGTGCCAAGAGCAAAATACTGTGGGAGCCGAACTGGAAGACGCTTCCGAGCACACCGCCCTGCTTGCCGTGCAGGGGCCCAAGGCAAAGGATACGTTGCAGAAAATTACCGATGTTAATTTGTCCGATATTCCTTACTACACCTTTGTTACCGGAAAAATAGGCGGTGTGGATAACGTGATTATCTCCAATACCGGCTACACCGGAGCCGGCGGATTTGAACTTTATTTTTATCCCGAATATGGGCAAAAACTCTGGGACGCTATCTTCGAAGCCGGAGCCGAGTTTGGAATCAAACCCGCGGGATTGGGTGCGCGCGACACGTTGCGTTTGGAAATGGGTTTCTGCCTGTACGGAAACGATTTAGACGAATCCACCACGCCCCTGGAAGCCGGGTTGGGCTGGATTACAAAATTTACCCACGGCAACAATTTCATTGCAAGAGAAGTACTCGAAGAACAAAAAGCCGGGGGCGTTTCGCGCAAACTTTGCGGCTTTACGCTTCAAGACAAAGGAATTCCCCGCCACGGATACGAAATTGTAAACGCAGACGGTGAAATTATCGGCTCGGTAACATCGGGAACTATGTCGCCCACGCTGAAAGTAGGCATCGGGTTGGGTTACCTGCAACCCGAATATGCCAAAGCCGGCACGGAAATCTACATAAAAATCCGCAACAGAAACCTGAAAGCAGAAGTAACAAAACTACCGTTTAGAAAGTAATTCGCCACAGCATTCATATGCCGTATAAATGTAGAGACGCAATGCATTGCGTCTCTTCTAAATATTAATTGAATTCTATGAGCAAAACCAAAATAGCCACCAACCTGTTTTTTCTTCTCGGGTTCATTGTCCTGGGTTTTATGATTCACAAAATCGGGCTGGATGTAATCTGGAATAATATAAAACTCACCAAATGGTGGTTTGCAGCCATTATCGGCATTTGGGCCGTGGTTTATTTCATCAACGCCATTGCTTTCCACACCATTATCCGCGACGGCAGCCCCGAAGCAAAATCCATAAGCTTCCTGAGAACATTTAAACTAACGATAAGCGGATACGCCATCAACCTTATTACACCTTTCGGGTTAATGGGGGGCGAACCTTATAAAATCATCGAGCTGCAGCCCACTTTGGGCATCCAAAAAGCCACTTCTACGGTGCTGCTCTACATGATGATGCATTTTGTATCGCATTTCATTTTCTGGATGGTTTCCATTCCTTTGTTGTTTCTCATTGTGCCCAACGTGGCCGTTTCCGTCAGAATAATTCTGGCTGTTGCCGGCGCCGCGTCGCTTTTGCTTCTCTGGTGG
>JAUNRY010000228.1 GCA_030539475.1 Bacteroidia bacterium
ACCGCACCGTAACACAATCGCCAAGCGGGAAATATTATTCCACGTGGTCGCAATGGGATACATTCCGCGCGGCATACCCTATGTACACGCTGCTGACACCGGAACTTATCAATGATTTCACCAACTCAATGCTCGAATACAGCGAACAGCAAGGGCACTTACCCATCTGGTCGTTGTGGGGACAGGAAACGTACACGATGATTGGCAACCACTCCGTTCCGATGATTGTGGATGCTTACCTGAAAGGATTTGACGGATTTGATGCCGAACGCGCCTACAACGAAATCAAGAAATCCATCACCCAAAGCAAGCACCCGAAATCGGATTGGGAAGTGTACGATAAATTCGGTTATTATCCGTACGATCTTATCTCGCTGGAATCGGTTTCGCGCACGCTGGAATGCGGGTTCGACGATTATTGTATGGCTCTTTTTGCCGAGAAACTGGGAAAAACGGAAGATGCCGCGTTCTTCAGAAAACGTTCGGAGTATTACAAAAACCTTTTCGATAAAGAAACCACTGCTATGCGCCCCAAAGACAGCAACGGACAGTGGCTCGCCCCGTTTGACCCGTATGAACTGGCGCACGCCGACTCGCAAGTGGGCGGCCATTACACCGAAGGCAACGCCCTGCAATACACCTGGCACGTGATGCAGGACATTCCCGGGCTGATTGAATTGCTGGGCGGACAAGCCAAGGCCGCCGAAGCGCTGGATTATTTCTTCAACACCACGCAGGAAACCACCGGCACGCTATCGGATGTAACCGGCCTTATCGGCCAATACGCGCACGGAAACGAGCCCAGCCACCACGTGGCATACATTTATTCGTATCTCGGCCGTCCCCAAGAAACGCAACGCCTTGTGCGCCAAATCTGCACCGATTTTTACAAAAACAAACCCGACGGACTGATCGGAAACGACGACTGCGGGCAGATGTCGGCGTGGTATATGTTTTCCGCGCTTGGTTTTTACCCGATGAATCCCGTGAGCGGCGAAATGGTTTTTGGCGCACCGCAAATCCCGATGGCGCGCATCAATGTGGGCAACGGCAAAACGTTTACGATGGAAGCCAAAAACCTTTCCGAAGCCAATATGTATGTAGAGAAAATTGAGCTGAACGGACAACCGTACGACAAGAAATTCATCACTTATCAAGACATTATGAACGGAAGCTCGTTGGTGTTTCATACCGGGGATTCGATTTCCATATCGAATCAAATTAAACCCAATGAACCGATCTCCAAATCGAATTAAATCCCGTCGTAAATTACGACAGCTTGCAAATACCCCGGAAAGAGCAGCCGTAATTTACGCCGCCTCAAAAAACTCAAACAACCGCCCGCCGTAATTTACGGAAGCTATCCATACAAAAAACAGAGCCCGCCGTAACTTACGGAAGCGCTCCGTATAAAAAAACCATCCCGTCGTAAGTTACGGAGGCTGTTGAAACAGAAAAGGCAACCCTCCGTAAGTTACGCGCCCCCAAAAAAATCAAAAAGCAAGTTGTCGTAACGGGCAAACAAAAAAAATGACTACATTTGCAACGTCAATTTAAATAGGGTTGGCATAAACTTTTAACAAAACAGCTTTTTATGAAAAAAATTACATTCATCCTGGCAGCAACCCTGCTGTTGTTCATTGCTGCTTGCACAAACAGCAACAAACAAGAAAACAACGCCAATGAAGTTGTTTCCGAAGTTCAAAATTCTGAAACAGCAATGAGCTACACCTACATCGGCGCCGAAGGAAAGCCGCTAAGCGTAACTTACGATACTTCGGGAGAAACGCCCACGGCAACCATTAGTTACGAAGATTACAAAAACGTTGTACTCACGCAAATTCCCCAAAGTGCCTGGGCAAAAGGGGCCGAGTACGAAAACGAAACAATGAAATGGGTGAGCGCCACAAATGGCGGCGTGCTCACGATAGATGGAAAAGAAATAGCTTTTGAAGAAGTAAAATAGTTATTCCATCTTAAAAAATAAAAGTGCGACAGGATATTACCTCATCGCACTTTTTTGGTATAAAACCAGTCAATCAGCAACAAACGGTGCACTCTTCGCCCGGCGTTTCAAATTCTATTGTTGAGTGCTGAACATCGAGCGAAAACAGTTTCTCCCGAATTGTTCTTTTTAAAACCTGTATCTCTTCGTTCGGCAAAACAGAAGTCAATACCACGTGCACGGTCAGCACATTATACTCGCCGTCCACCGACCATACGTGCAAATCGTGCACAGCCTGCACGCCTTCAATTGCCTGTATCGATTTTTCAATTTCATCTACATCCACTCGGTCGGGACTGCCTTGCAGGATAATGCGCAAACTCTGGCGAATGTTTTTGTACACGTTTGAGAGGATGAACACGGCAATGGCGATGGAAAGCAGCGGGTCGATAAACGGCGCATCCACAAAATACATAATTCCTGCGCCAAGGAGAACGGCCAGCCAACCCAACACGTCTTCGAGCAGGTGGAGCGAAACCACTTTCTCGTTGAGCGAGTGCCCTTTTCGCAAACGAAGCATGGCCGCGCCGTTCACAATCACGCCCAAAATGGCGAGGAGCAGCATGCCTTTCACATCGGGTTGCTGCGGATTAAACAGCCGCGGCACGGCGTGAATTAAAATCAGCACGCTGCCCACCAGCAAAATCACCGAGTTGATAACGGCGCCCATAAGCGAAAACCGCTTGTAGCCGTAGGTGTAGTGTTTGGTGCGCGGGCGTTTGGCCACTTTTTGAAAATACCACGACAAGCCCAGCGAAAAACTATCGCCCAAATCGTGCACGGCATCGGAAAGAATCGCCATGGAATTGGTTAAAATTCCGCCGATAAATTCGATAATCGTGAACGAAAGGTTCAAAAAAAACGCCACTTTGATGTTTTTGACGTCTTCGTGGCTATGGCTATGATTGTGCGTGTGCATGTATGAATGGGATATAAGTCCGTTGATATAACAGAATGATAAAAATATTGTTCATGGCATGCAATCTTCAATAATAATACCTTACATTTGTATTCGAATAATGCATATTTTAGGAAATGAAAAAAACAATTCAGGCATGCGTTCTGTTTTTGATGTTAATCTCTTTTTTTGCTTGTGATGACCTCTTCGAAAAAACAATTGCATTAAACGGAATGGTAGTTGACGCCGATACCGGACAACCTGTTCCAAACCAAACCGTTTATTGCAACACCTATTATTTAAGGGAAACGTGGCTTTTTGGACACGGTTTTTCTCAGGTTCCAATTGATGGGGTTGAAGTAAAAACCGATGAAAACGGGAAATTCACGGCCGTTATGACCTACAAAAATGGAACGGATCAGGTAAATTGCGGTTTCTCGGAAAATGATGATTACTATGGCGCCGGATATGAATTTAACGATACCGTAATTTCGGAAATAAATGCTAAAAGAGACATTTATACGTTGAAAGTAAAACAGTATCAAAAAATAAATTTGCGAATAAAAAATGCTAATCCGATGGATGACAACGATAAGTTTTCTGTCGGCATTATGGTTAAAAACACGTATCGAGCAGGCGGTGAACTGTATAAAATTGTCAATTACGGCAAAGCGAATGAGAAGTTCACACCGCCGGCATCTGACAACGGACTAAATCCTTTTTGGATAGGTAAGGACATTGACGCTGAATTGTCTTATAAAGTTACGGGCTCTCCCGTACTTTTTGTATTTCATTCCATCAAAGGAACGGATACATTGGATTACCAATTCACCGAAGAAATACCGATTGAAAGAGGAGTAATTAATAATTATTCAATTAATTATTAGGTAAATAATTTCAGCATTCAAACATAACAATGGCTGTTTTATTACCCAATAAATAGGCTTGAAAATCCATATTTCCATAACCGTAGGCGATTAAAT
>JAUNRY010000229.1 GCA_030539475.1 Bacteroidia bacterium
GATTATGCTATTTCCATTTCAGATATACACAAATTCTACAACGGCGGCTGGAGTCCCATAAATCCTTTCGACCAAATCTGGACCAACAACTACTCCGGAATCGCTCAGGCCAATAATTTTCTGGAAGAACTGGACAAAATTTTCATTTCGCTGGAGGAGTATCGTTACAACGTAACAATAAGCCCTTATGAAGATCTTAAGCGCCAATTTGAGTTGTATGAATTTCAAATAAGATTTCTTAGGGCATACTTTTATTTCGAACTTGTCAGAACCTACGGTGATGTTCCATTGATAACCAAAGTATTGACCAATGCCGAGGCAAATGTGTTGACAAGAACACCTGCCGGTGAAGTCTTTAAATTTATCCTCGATGAGTGTGATGCAGTAGCCGATAAGCTGCCTGTTACATACGACAATGAGCCTAATCAGGAGATTAATCGGGTAAATCGCCTCACTGTACTATCGTTAAAAGCCAAAACGCTTCTTTATCAGGCAAGCCCTCTTTTCAACCCAAACGGAGATAAGGCGCTTTGGTCAGCTGCAGCCAAAGCCAATAAAGATGTGATTGATTTTGCCCCCGTATCCGGTGTTCAAATGGGTAAATATGCCGATTTGTCCGGCGAAAGCAGTTATGCCAACAAAGAAATGATATGGATAAGGGGAACGGGTACTCCTGAAGATTGGAGAATGAATTCGGTAGAGAATTTCAACTTCCCAATTGGTGTAGAGAACGGCCAGTCGGGCAATTGCCCCACACAAAGTTTGGTTGATGCTTACGAATATAAAGAAGGCCACAACCAAGGAAAAACCTTTGGTGAGGTATGGAGTGAAAATACAATAAATCTGTCAACATCAAATCCTTATGCCGGATTAGATCCCCGTTTTGAAATGACTGTTGTTAAAAACGGCGACGTTTGGCCGGCATACACGGGCAAAGCCATAGAGACTTTCGAAGGAGGCGCAAATGCTTCTCCTATATACGGCGCTACTCAAACAGGTTATTACCTGAGAAAACTGTGTGACCCGAACGCTAATATCTCTACCAGTAACCCATCGCCTAAACGGCACAACTTTGTCCTTTATCGTTTGAGTGAATTTTATTTGAACTACGCCGAGGCAATTTACCACGTAACTGGTAGCAATGAGGATGGAGGCGAGTTTGGATTAACTGCTAACGAGGCAATAAATGCGGTACGTGCTCGTTCCGATATAAAAATGCCTGATCTCGAAGGGAACGATCCTGACTTCCTGGATAGATACATGCGCGAAAGAATGATTGAATTGGCATTCGAAGACCATCGTTTTTGGGACGTAAGGCGTTGGAAAAAGGGAAGTGAGTTCTTTTCCGCCATAAAAACTGCAAATCTCACACGCTCAACCGACGGAACACTCACTCTCACCCGAGGAGAACGACATAGAGGTTGGGAGGATAAATATTATTTCTTCCCGATACCATTTACAGAAATACAGAAAAACAATAAACTCGTACAAAATTTGGGTTGGTAAAACTTGATAGAATATGAAAAAAATACAATTAACGTTCATCTTTTTGATTTTACTGGTATCTTTTTCTGCATGTGATAATTCATCGGATGAAACGGCAGATGTAACGGAAACCACCATAAAAATGGTATATCCGGAAAAAGTAGTTACCGGACAAACCATATTTATTGTAGGAAATAATTTTAATGAGGTTACGGAAATTATGCTCCCTGAGAATATTTCCGTAACAAGTTTCCAAAGAACCGGTTTCAATCAGCTTTCAGTTGTCGCGCCCGCAGGTTTAAAAAGTGGCTTCATCACATTAAAAGCCGGCGGAAAAGAATATAAAGCACCCAATGAAATACAGGCAGTTATACCATCATTTACCGTCATTTTTCCAACGGCTGTAAAAACCGGAGAAGAGGTTACCATAAAAGGAGAAAATCTCTTGGAGATTCAGCAGGTTATTTTTCCCGATAATGTGGTAGTGGATGCCTTGCATTTCAAGCGGAAATCAGACAGCGAAATAATAGTTGTTGTTCCTCCCGGCACAACAGACGGTTCGGGCGCTTTGCAAATGGTAACAATAGCCGGCACAACCCTTACAACTACAAGCATTGCCATTGAAGCAGTAGAAGAACCAATAGAGGAAAGTAAAGTAGATCCCATCACGCCAAATACCATTATTTTACTCGATTACGAAGCACACGGAGGACACGATGGCGGTTGGGATAACGCTTGGGGAGGAGGCACTGAAATTGCTAAAGACCCGGAAACCGGAAATACTTTTTTAAGAATAACCGGTGAGGTTGTGGAATGGATAATGAACTGCAACCATCAGGGAAATATTGGCGCAACCTGGCCATGGAGTGTAAACGATATTGAAAATTACGTTGCCAAAGTTGATGTACTTATCCCATCTGATGTTAATGGTTTGGCCGCAACTGATATTCAATTCATATTTGGAGATAAATGGGATTATTGGTATGGCGTCAATTTATTTCCGAAGACGACTGATGGAGAATGGGTTACGATTAGAGTGCCATTTACGCATTGGAATAAAACAGGGACGCTTAGTTTTGAAAGTGGAACAAACGGACTGTTCGGTAAAGTGCCAAAAGGTATGTGTTTTGATAACCTGCGCATTGATCCCGTAGAATAACTAAAATAAGATAAAGAGGGATGCGTACGGTTGAACTTTTAGCTGTACGTATCTCTTTTAATTTATGCGAAAATGAGAAATATCTTATTTATACTTTGCTGCATTATATGCGTAACATGTTGCGGAAAAAAAGAGTTAGTTACAAAACAGGCAAATCTCAAGCTTGTTTCAAGCGTTCCTGCCAAAGGATCCATTAACGTGCTGAGCGGTACGCAGAAAATTAACTTGGTCTTTAATCAACCGGTAAAAGTAACGAAAGCTTCGGCCATAAAACTCAACGAAAAACCTGTTGATGAAGTCGATGTTTCGGTAAATACAATAGTTATTACAACCATTTTGCAACCGGGGTCAACATATAATTTATTCGTTCCCAAAGAAGTAATCACCAACGCTACAAACACGGCTTTAGAATTCGATATCAATTTCTCTTTTACTACAAAAGAAACAACAGTTTCCGCTTCGGAATTAATAACTCTGAGTCCTTCGTCCCAAGCTCAAAAATTATTTAAATTCTTGAAAGATATATACGGCAAAAAAACACTTTCCGGCACCATGGCCAACGTAAGCTGGAACATCAACGAAGCCGAGTGGGTGTATCAGCACACGGGAAAATATCCCGCTCTCAATTGTTTCGATTTCATCCACCATCCGTTCTCCTCGCCGGGGGGCTGGGTAGATTATGAAAACACATCCGTAGTGGAAAACTGGTGGAACAACAACGGAATTGTTGCTGCCATGTGGCATTGGAGTGTGCCGAAAGACATGTCTGAGAGCAATCCCACAGAATTTGGTTTTTACACGGATGATACCAATTTTGATGTCAGTAAAATAAACGACACCAATTCTCCCGAATACAAAATGATGATAAAAGATATCGATATTATTTCGGGATACTTGAAACTGTTGAAAGAAAAAAATATCCCAGTAATTTGGCGACCACTACACGAAGCAGCCGGAAACACCAATTCATATCCGGGAGGAACAGGATGGTTCTGGTGGGGAGCAAAGGGCGCCGAGCCATGCAAAGCATTGTGGAAACAGATGTTTGACCGAATGACAAATCTCCACGAATTGAATAACCTGATTTGGGTTTGGACGTCGGAAAACAACGATCCCGACTGGTATCCGGGCGATGAATACGTGGACATGATTGGCCGCGACCTTTACAACCTGTCATCTGCCTCACAGGTATCAACCGAATTTACAAAACTGAAACAACAATATCCCGGCAAACCGGTTTCG
>JAUNRY010000230.1 GCA_030539475.1 Bacteroidia bacterium
CCGTAACCGTGCAATGGCGCATACAATGCCAGCAACGTATAAAATACGGCTTCGGTGAGTACAATATTTAATTCTTCTTTCATATCGTTTATCGTTATACTGCTATACGTTATATCGTGTTACGATACAAAGGTAGCCGATATATTTTAATCTACAATTTTTTTTTGATATTTTTTCCAATTATTTTATGGATTTTTTTTGAATGGGATACCTAAAGTATAAAAGTCATGATGGTAGCCGCAAGGAATACTTCGTAAAATGTCGGTAATTTTTAGGGTAAAAAACACATAAACTGCTTACCTTTGCACCGCTTTCAATTTGCATCAGAGTATGAAAACCCAATCGCTTAAGAAATTCATGTATTTGTCCATCGCGGCAGCGGTGGCAACCATCGGTTTAAAGTTTATAGCCTATTTCAAAACCGGGTCGATGGGTTTTTTCTCCGATGCGCTGGAGTCTTTTGTGAATCTTTTTGCGGCCATTATAGCGCTTATTCTGCTGCACATTTCGGAAAAGCCGGCCGATAAAGAACACGAATACGGGCACGGGAAAGCCGAGTATTTTTCGAGCGCCATTGAAGGAGCGCTTATTCTCATCGCGGCCTTCAGTATAATATATGCCTCGGTTCCGCGAATCATTAATCCGCAACCGCTGGAAAACCTGGGCACCGGAACACTTTTCTCCATAGCAGCTTCGCTCATAAACCTGTTTGCAGGCCTCGTTCTGATTAAAAACGGCAAGAAAAACAAATCGCTTATTCTCGAAGCCGACGGAAAACATTTGCTCACCGATGTGTGGACTTCAATAGGAGTTATCGTGGGAATTTTGCTGGTGAAATTCACCGGCTTTTATATTCTCGACCCGATAATTGCCATTGTTGTGGCGCTCAATATTGTTTATACGGGATATAAACTCATCAGCCGATCGGCAAACGGGTTGATGGACGCGGCCATTCCGCGCGAAGAGATAAAGCAAATAACGAATTACCTAGATTCTCTGAAAGGGAATAATATTGATTACCACTCATTATTAACGCGGCAAGCCGGACAACGAAAATTTATTTCTTTTCATTTGCTCGTTCCGGGAAAATGGACGGTAAAACAAGGGCACGACCATGCGGAAGAAATTGAACAGTACATCGAAAACATTTTCGACGAAACAGCCACGGTTACCACACACATTGAGCCGATAGAAGACCCTTTGTCGATGAACGATATTCAAATAGACCGGTTAAATTATTCGGAAGATTTCGACACCTCTGTTTAATTTTATCAAGATTAAATTTTCACAAAGAATGACACAAGCCCGTTTTAAATAAATGGATTTATAATACGCAAGGAATCATTAACTGAGAGACCGTGCTGCATATCCTCCGAATACAGCACATTGCAATTAGCATCTAATGCAGAAGCAACAATAAGTGCATCAAAATATTGGAATTGGTATTTTTTTATGAGCGTATGTGCAGTTTGTACAACATCGGCAGTTACCGGAATAATTTGACAGTTGTTTAACAAAAATGTAGATATACCAATGAGTTTCTCTTTGTCAAATTTCCATCTTTTTCTACATACGTTTATAACCTCACTAAGCACTTGAGAGGAAATGAAAGGATTCGGCAAGATAAGTTCAAGGGAGCGCATTTTCCGCTCACTTTGTTCTTTATCTAAAGCATACAAAACAATGTTAGAGTCTAAAGCAACATTACTCATAATCATTTGCCTCGTTACGGTCAAATTTATAACCTTTCATATCCACCGTAAGTTTATGTAATTCTGCTTCCAGTTCGGAAATAGTTTTTGCCGGCGTACGAGTTGTATCGGTTTGCTCACGCAAAATAAGCTCTATCGACTTTCCTATGAATTTGTCAGGAATATCAATACGCAACCTGTTTCTTTTGGGGATAATAACTTCTCGTATCATAATAATGCATTGTTTGTGAGAGCAAAGTTAGTGTTTCTTATGGAAATCCTCGCTAAACATTTGTCAAAATTAGCACTTTTCCAAAGATACAAATTACCTGACTTTAGAAAACTTACTCATCAAAAAATCTCCCGGCATCAATGCGCTTTTCAATTTTTGGTCGGATTCAATCAATACGTAGAAATCAGTATTTAAATGGTTGTCTTTCAATTTCAGGAAATTATCTTCTTTTTCCCACGTTCCGCCGGAAAGTTGCAACGAGTAAAACCTTATGGAATAGGTTCCGTTTTCATTCGCGTTGAAAGTAAAAGCTGGATTGAAATCAGATTGATAAAAGCCGTTTTTGAAATTACCTTTGTAAGTGTTCTTCATCTTTTCCCTGTAATTGAGTAATTGCTGACGCGACAGGAAATTATCTAAAATCGATATAGGTGAAGACGGCTTCTCAGAATTTTTCACGAAATAATTCATCTGCATCCAGTTGAATCCGTCTCTCACCATGAATACGTTTTTTCCCGATACGGGTTCCAGAGTTATCGTGTACTCGTTTGTCCCGTCCGTTAATTTATAGTTTCCGTTATCCTCTGTTTTGTATTCTCCGAATGATAAAACCTGAGACATCATCAGGTCGGGAGCGTTTTTGTAGCTCATTTTTATCAGGTACTTTCCGTTATCAAACATGTCTAAGTAGCAGTTCAAATCGCTGTTGGTCAGCTGCAATGCGTAAGATTGCGCTTTTGCCGCGAAGAATACCGATAAAATCAATACTATGGACAACGTTAATTTTTTCATTGTTTTGGTTCTTTATTTTTTATTCAGACTGAGTTTTTACCGATAGGATTAATGAAGCACAAAAAAGAGGGTACAAAAACTTGAACCCTCTTTTCATTTCACGTGCCAGGCAAATTATGCATTCTGCAGTGCACCTGTTGTAAGGATAAGCACCAGCAACGAAAGAATGGCGTATAACTCCGGGAAAACGGCCAATACCATGGTTGTTCCAAACACATTGTGTCCGTTACCAATAGCTGTGATACCGTTGGCGCATACCTGTGCCTGACGAATGGCCGAAAAAAGACACACAAAGCCAACGGCCACGGAAACGCCAAAAATAGCAGCAGCATTAAACATGGTTATCCCATTTACTAAAAACGGCTGCACCATAAAGAAGCCCACCAGTCCGTAAATACCTTGCGAAGAAGGCAAAGCGCTAAGCGCGATGTACGAACCCATACCGCCCGAATTTTTCTTCAACGCGCCCACAGACGCGCTACCGGCAATGGTTACACCGTAAGCGCTTCCCACTCCGGAAAGAATAATCATGACAGCAACTCCTAAATAAGCAAAAATAATTGGTTCCATAAAAAATATATTTATTAATAATTACAAGTAAAATTCTGTTATTTGTTTTTTCTAAAAGGCTTATAACCAACTCCGCCACCCGTAAATTCCAGGTTTTTGTAAAATTCCACAAAAACAAGCCGCATGGGATGCACCAACGAGCTAATCATACACAATCCGAAATTGATGCTGTGCCCAACAAGTAAAATTAAGAGCATAGCCAATGCCCGAAACACCCAAATGGAGATTCCCTCACTCATAGACAAAGCCAGTTGATTGAAAACACCGCCCAAAATACCACCCGTGAGGCCGATAGCAAACAAGCGGATGTAGGACAAAGCGTCGCCCACAATTCCGGTGAGCAGGCTGTAAAAATTCCACAATCCGGAGCCGATGTTGATAAAAATATTTTTTCCGGGCGAATTGTAGAGCAATGCCACTCCGATGAAAAAATAAATACCATACATCAAGAACTTCTTCACATTGTCTCCAAAATTGAATCCCAATCCCGGAAACGCGAAAACTATCACGGCCAGTATTACCACGAAAACCCACGCTATGCGTCCGATGGAATATTTAAATCCCTGTTGTTTAATAATATTT
>JAUNRY010000231.1 GCA_030539475.1 Bacteroidia bacterium
AACCAGCGGAAAAGAAGCTCTTACTATTCAAGCACGTCGTGTAGAAGTTGCAAAATAATAGTTCCGAGTATTGTTAAACAGTCAAAACCCTCAATGATTTTTCATTGAGGGTTTTTTGTTGACTACAATTGTTGGCAAAAAAAAAGTTTTTACTTGCCAAAGAATGCTTTTTCGTTTGCTATGTGAGCATTGGGTTGCACGCCGATGCCGGCAGCGTCGGTCGCGATCATTTTGCCGTTGTGCAATTGAGCACCCGCGAAACAGTCGTTGTTGATGAGAAGCGCGCCGTCTAAATCGGCAAAATGGGTGCCGGCGTAGAGTTGCGCCGCTGCCGATATGGCGCACGATGTTTCCGTCATGCATCCCATCATCACTTTCATATTCAACTGTTCAGCGAACTTACGCATTTGCCACGCTTCGCGCATGCCGGTACATTTCATTAGTTTGATATTGATTCCGGAGAAAACGCCTTTCAGTCGCTTCACGTCGGTCAGTCTTTGCACCGATTCGTCGGCAAAAATGGGCAGCGGACTCTCTTCGGTCAGTTTGGCGATATTGTCCAAATCGGTTTTGTGCATTGGTTGTTCCACCATTACAACACCTCTCTCTTGTAGCCAGAAAATCATATCCAACGCCTCGTTCTTGCTTTTCCAACCCTGGTTGGCATCTACTGCCAACGGCAAATCTGTTACTGAACGGATGGATTCAATCATTCGTTTGTCGTCGAGACCGCCCACTTTCACTTTTAAAATACGAAATCGTCCCAAAGCCTCTTGCGTTTTCTTGCGTACCGTTTCATCGTTGTCTATACCGATGGTGAAAGTGGTGTCAGGAACATTCTGCTTGTCCAATCCGAGTATTTTGTGCCACGGTTTGCCCATAATTTTTCCTGCCAAGTCGTGCAACGCGATGTCTATAGATGCTTTTGCTGCACAATTACCCTCTTCGATGCTGTCCACATATATCAATATGTCGTCCAATTTTGTTGGGTCGGGGAAAGGCGATAAATCTACTTTTCGTAGAAAATGGATAACCGATGCTTGCGTTTCGCCCAAATAGGGTGGGAGCGATGCCTCGCCATAACCTGCCAGTCCGCCGTATTCAATTTTGGTGAGCACCACGGGCGTTGTTTTTCGCGAAAACCCCGAAATGGTGAACGTGTGGCTCAGTTGCAAATCGTAGGAAGTCCAGTAAAGTTGCATATTATTGATAAAAAGGTTGGTTGTTAAGGGTGTCTATTCCTATGGCTTCTCCGTCGGCAATGTATCTTTTTGTACGCAAGTAACGTTGCGCGTTAAAGGCATCAAAATAACGGTCGTTTGGGTCGAAACTGCCAATCTTCACATAGTCCGATGCGTGCAAAAATTGTTTGTTACCCCTATAAATGCCCACGTGCACCACCCTTTCTGTCGGGTTGTCGGCGGTTGCTTTTGTTCCAAAAAACAGCAAATCGCCTTTTTGCACGTTGTCAAAATTTTTGATTTCATCCACCAACCTGCCGGTTTTTATCTGTTGCGAGGCATCGCGAGGCAAGATGAGACCGTGCAGCAGGTAAACCAATTTGGTATATCCGCTGCAATCCAACCCTTTGTACGAAGTGCCGCCCCAAAAATAGGGAAGCCCTTTTAGTTTTTCAGCAGTTTCCACGATGCTTTCTCCCGATAGCGTGATGGATTTTTTCCAATCGTTGAAGTCTTGCACGTCGTTTTTGTGGATGTATGCCACTCTGCCATCGGGATACGATACTTGGTGGTAATCGCCTTCCGTTCCACAATAGATTAAAAGATTGCCTGCCACTAAATCGGAAACATTTTCCGATGCCGGATTGGGTTGCCATTTGGCGCAGGCCGACCAACTAACCACAATCATTTTGGGATTCCTATTGTATTCTCTTAGTTCCGACTCCGAAACGGGGGCGATGGCTTCCGAAATCCAACCGATGTATCCTTCGGCAGTTTGCACCCGGAACCAATTCTTTTTCCTGTCCAATATTTTCACGGGCATTCCCAGCAATAGTTCCGAAACCACTTCGCTGGCGAAAGAACTTTCTGTTTGCAGTTTGGCAACCGAATTGTAGATAATTCCCCACTGTTTTTCGCCTACCGCGGAATCGGGCAACAGGCGAATGTTGTTTTTTATGGATGTGGCAACCAACGAAATCTCTTTCAGTAGATAATTGTGCGTTTTCTTATCCGATATTTCTCCTTCCAGCAAGATGGTCTCTTTTCTTCGTCTTGCTCGGATGTTGAAAACCGCTTCGCGCTTGTCGGGGGCATGAAGTGATTTTACGTGTTGTATGATATGTTGAATTTTCTCTTTGCAATCCATTGTCTGATGCAGTATTTGTAAATCGAGCGCAAGTTACTCTTTTTTTGAAAATAATAACCTGAGTTTCGGATAAGAAACATCATTAAAAATTTGGCAAGCAAGCAGATTTTTCGCATCTTTATATCTGATAAACAACAAAATATAATTATTCATGAGCTTACTTACCAAAGACAGAATTACTGAAATTTTCTGTTTGGCGGATGATTTTTGCAAAGAATATTCCGCAGAAATAGATTCTCACAAAAAATTACCTTTTTTTGCAAATTTTCTTTGGAGTCGATTAAACGCTTTTAACCGGCCGGAGATTGTCTTGTCCTGTCTTTAGTGAAAATTTAGGAGATGCTTAAACAAAACTCAGGTTACTAGGGTGCTCCTTGCCGCAATTATCAGTAGCAAACGCTGCTACACGTGCCAATAACGTGGCTACACCTGAAGCAACGTCCGCTACATCTGAAGCAGAGGTGGCTACACCTGAAGCAAACCCTGCTACACCAGTAGCGGGGTTTGCTACACCAGTAGCAACCAATTTGGCAGATGCAGCAGGCTTTGCTACCGATAAATCGAGGTTTTTTTCGCCGGAAGCGAAACCCTTACCTTCCCCAAAACCGGCGTAAGAATACGCTTTTTATTTCAAAAAACAATCGCAACACACCGCGAAATGTATCCCTTGGGTTATCGTTGTCTGAAAATAAATGCGTACTTTTGCAAACAATAACTTAAACAAATGACTACAAAAGAATCCGACAGTATTATTTATTCATCCACCGTTATAGATTTTGTTACAGTTGCCGTTGAATTTTGTCTGTTCCTCGAAAACGAAAACTCCGTGCAACGCGAAGATTGGATAGGCAAAATGCTCAAATTATTACCCCTTATTTACGTCAAGGCATCCCTATTGCCACAAAATACGTTCGCCCAAGAAGAATCGCTCGAATTGTTTGTGAAGGAAGCCGATTACAATCGAGTGGCCACATCGGTAGCTCAAATTATGGGCGATGAAAACGTCTATTTGGATGTTTTCGTGGAAGATATGAAATACAGCGACCGCCCTGTTTCTGCATTCGTTTCGGAAAATATTGCCGATATTTATCAAGATGTGCGCAATTTTATTTCCATATATCAGTTCGGTTTAACCGAGCAAATGAATGATGCCCTTTTTGTGTGTAAACAAAGTTTCGAAAACTATTGGGGACAACGCTTGGTAAATGTGTTGCGGCCACTTCATGCACTCTCTTACAAGAGTACCGACGATGATGAGACGGATCTTCTTTCAGAAACCGATATAACCAAGGAGGAACTGTGGGATTAAGTATATCAAAAGAAAAAGTAGCCGAATTGCCATTGGCAAATTTTGGCGGAAAAATTGTGATAGTAGAACATTTGCAACAAATACAAAACGCTATCCACAACTTATCGCAGTTCTCCGAATTGGGTTTCGATACAGAAACCAAACCGGCCTTTAAACGCGGACAAGTGAATAAAGTAGCCTTGCTGCAACTCTCAACCTGGGAGGT
>JAUNRY010000232.1 GCA_030539475.1 Bacteroidia bacterium
GTGCCTACAACGGTGAAATTTACAAAGCCTCCAATCCACGTAACTTAGCTATCGCCCAATACACATCCACACCCGAAGAGATGAAAGCCGAACAGGAAAAAATTGAGCAACAATTGAAAGATTTTGAAACCCGGCTTTGGAGAGAAAATACCGACACAACGTACACTCAACCCACCCGGCAAAGCCGCGGGGCAAGAAGAGGTTTGTTCAGGTCGTCATCGGGAAGTTCCAACACCATGCGAGACAGAAGATATTAATTTATTGAACATTACTGGTTGCTTATTAGCTCAGAAAGCCTCACTTCATAATCTCTTATTTCTTCCGGCACTCCGCAAGCTTCAAGTTCTTTTATTGCGACTAAGTGCTTCAAGCGCCAGTTGAGATAACTATCGCCAACACCAAAATCTATGTCGCACAATGTTTTCCCTATAACTCTCGCGGCAGATTGAAATTCTGTTTGGCAGTTGGACAACAAATATGAATCAAAATACGTTTCTTTTTCGCATGAAATCGTACCGTTTTCATGCAATACCCTGATTATGGAATTTTCCGATAAGACGCGCTCCCAACTCTCGCACCGCAATTTCAATTCATCCTTACTCAATAACCTGAATTGTTTCAACACTTTGTTGACTTGTTCAGCAGCAGTTGTATATAAAGTGGGAGGATAAATAGTTTTTCCGTGAATGTTTTTAAGAGGAATGTTGGGATAATCGGCCATGTAAATTTTCTTGTCAAGCGGCGATAAATAATAAAACAACCTTGCCGTACCTACTATTTCAGATGCGTCGAAACCTGTCCACAAATATATTTCTTCTGTTTTTGCGGAGTTACTGATGAGTTTTTTCAGGGTTTCGATATCCTTATCCACCGCATCCGACATACTGTTGTAAACTGGAGAAGGATCAATAGTTTCAGAAATCCATTTTTTTCGCTTTTCTATACCGGCAACCGAATATAAATCGCAAAGCGGAGCTGTGCTCAAAGAATCTTCTAAACAGATTAATTCAATTTCATCAAGATCCAACTGTTTACTTTCTATTAAAGTTGCTTTAGCCATTCGACCAAAGACGATGTGATATTTTTTGGATTGTTTATTCATATCTATATCCTTTCCACCAGCAAGTTCATCGGTTTTCGAATTTTGGGCAATTCAATCAATTTGTCTTGTTTCTCGTCCCGATATCCGAGCGTGAGCATCACCACCGCTTCTTCCCTGTCGGTATCGAGTTTTAGAATTTCGTTCAACGCCTGTGTATCAAACCCCTCGATGGGTGTAGAGTCGATTCCTAATTCCGCGGCGGCAAAGGTAGCGTAACCCAACGCGATGTACGTTTGCCGAATCATCCAGCTAAACTCGTTAATCTTAGGATTTTCAATCACTTTGTGTATTTTAAACCGATAACGCTCAACTTCCTCCTCGGAGGAGTTTCTCGAGCGTTTCATCTCTTTTAAATATCCTTCCACATACTCTGCGTTTAGCTTTTTTCTTGCTTTAAAAATGAGCAGGTGAGAACACTGTTTAATCACAATTTGCGGACAAGATTTCTCGAAAATCTCGTTCAGCAATTCTTTATGTTGAGTAACAACAACTTTAAAAGGCTGTAAGCCATAAGCGGTTGGCGCCAAGCGGATAGCTTCCAGAATTGTATCGAGGTTGCTATCGGAAACTTTCTTCTCAGTCATCCGTTTTGTTGCGTAACGCCAGTTGAGAGCTTTAATTAAATTCATTTTTTGCTTTAATCTTTTTCAATCCCGAGACAGTATGGAGAACATCTCAGCCAATACAATCTCATTTCCACACAAATATACCGCTTTTTCCGCGATGAAACGAACGTGTCTGACAGTTAATCGCATTTTTGCCGGGGCCGGAAACACTAAAACTCTATCTTATAACTCAACACAGGCAGCATGGGTTTGTTTTTATCTAACTGAATCTTATTGGTTTTAAAGTTGTAATTGAAATTCTCAACCACCGGCGTACAAAAAGCATTTTTCACCTGCAACGATATCTGGCTCGATGCTTTTTTGTGATTTATCCGATAACTCACCGTGAAATCGGCATAAAATACCGGGTCGTGTTGCATAGAGAAAGCGCGGGTTTCATCGGTTACAATTTTTTGCTGCGCAATGCTTTCCGCTTCCATCACAGGAGAATAACGCTCGCCACCGGTTACATTTAATCGAATGTTATAATCCAATGTCCGTTTATTGTTTTTGAAGAAATGTTCGCGGCCAAAAAGCAGATTGGCAACATAACCTTTATTGTATCGAGTGTTGTGCCACACGTTGTCTCCTGCTTTATATTTGGCATCGAAAAGCGATGCGGTGAGCAAGTAATAGTAGTTGTTGCTGAGGAATTTTTCCAATGTCAAATCCAATCCGTAATTGCGGCCGATTGTATTATTTGTCAACTTTTTGAGCAACATGTAATCTTGTTTGTAATTGATGAGGGAAAACGATGAACCCTCTTCTCCCGGAACATCATACAGGCGCTGATAATAACCTTCGGCCTTGAAACGCATATTTCGGGAAATACGCCAATCGTATCCCAGCACAAAGTGATGAGCTTTAGAAAGTTTCAGCTCTTTATTGGGTTTTTCCCCATTTATTTCCATAAAATACATTTTCAATTCTTCGGGACGGCTGTGCATCCCGTATCCCAAGCTTACCACGTGATTGGGATTCAAGGCAAAACGTATTCCGGCGCGCGGCTCAACCAGGAACTCTTTACTCAACTCAAAATATTGGGCATATACTCCGGCATTTAATAAAATTCCGGGCGATACGTCGTATTTAAATTGTGTAAAAGCTTCATAATGATTGGTGTTCCCGTTTTCTTTCAATATCGGACGATACGTTCCGGGCACATAATCCTGCGTTCCCGCGATACTCAGGTCATATCCAAGTCTTTTATACGTTAACCCATTCCGCATTGTCAGTTTTGCGTTAAATTTGTGATTAAGTACAGTAGCAAGGGTAATGGTTGAAGAATTCGTGATTAAGTCCATGTCGGGTTGCAAACTGAAATCATCATTTATATATTCGGTTACCATCTTGTTACGCGTGCCCGAGAAAGCAGCCGTAGAATTCAGATAGGTATTGTGGCCGGTTATTATTTTGTGGCTAAGCCCGGCCGTGCCAATATACGTATCCCAGACAAACGATATTCTGTCGAAATCCACCACCCATTTTTCCGAATCTTTTTCTACTGCTTCAGTAGCCCGGTCTTTTCCGCCTATTCCCCAGAGCGATAAAACACCGGCTCTGCCCATCGGGAAATTCAATTTGAAAGACAAATCCTGATACTTGAAAATCTGCTCCGTGTCGATAAGCTTCATATCGGCCAACAAACCGAAGGTAGAATATCGGTAATTAAACAAGTACGATGCATCAGATTTTTTTGAGAAAGGCCCTTCCGACGCTACATCAATGCCTAACAATCCGATTTGAGCCGTATGTTCGTGTTTATCGCTGTTTCCGGTGCGAAGTTTCATGTCGAATACGGCGGCGAGTGCATTTCCATATTCGGCCGGAAAAGCGGCTGTATAAAAATCGGAATTAGCCATTACCTGACTGCTGAACAGGGTAACCATTCCTCCACCCGTAACGTTTGCTCCCGCAAAATGATGAGGAGTAGGAATTTCAATGCCTTCGAGCCTCCACGCGACGCCTTGCGGAGCATTGCCTCGCACGATGATGGAATTATCCTGCAAACTTCCGGTAGTAACTCCCGAAAATGCCGATACCAGGCGCGCGGGGTCATCCAGGCCGCCGGCATATCGCCGTGTTTCTTCAACGGTAAACGACCGTGCGCTCACGTTTGCCATGGT
>JAUNRY010000233.1:0-1163 GCA_030539475.1 Bacteroidia bacterium
AATAGCAATTGAGAGCGTTATGTCATTTACACAACGCCCTCAAAACCATGAAAACAAATTGATATGGCAAAACAATGTTATTCTGTGGGTTCTTCTTCCGGCTTATCGCCTTTTTTTCGACGGCGGGTAACGAGTTCACCGTATTTTTTTCGCGTTACATTGAGTAACGAGAGCAATTTATCGAAATCGTCCCTGTCGGGATAAGCGTTTGCCATGGCAAGTATGTATTGGCTGTAATTGGTTATGGCCTTTTCCAAAGATTTGCGCAAGGCTTTATTGTCATAATGCACTTTTACCGATTTTCCGGCATCTTGTCGTCCCACAACCGTTTTAAACCCGGCATTTGCCGTTTGTATATTTTCTAAAAAGGGAACAAGAGCAAGCTGCGTATTGTCGGTACGATAGGGTTCCTGACCGCTATCGAGTAAAAAATTCTCAATCCCCGATGTTTGCGCCTTGTCGTTTAAACTGGTAAGGTCTTTATGTGTTTTCCACAGAGCATCGAGCCTGAAAAAAGCCTGTACTTTTTGCGCATCGGCATCATATTCATACACTCTTAATTGACGCCGATAGGCGCTAATGGCAACATCCCGCTTTTTGTCGGCAGCACGTACTTCTTGCGTGTAAGGGTCAGACGTTACATTTTTGGTAGCCACATCAAGGGCTTTCTTTGCATCGTCAACTTCCAAAAGATATCTGTTTGCTGCTTCATCTTCAGATTTTACTCCGGTTTCGGCATCGTTGGCGTTCACTACAATTTCATCGGCCATGTTGATGATTTCCAACACGGCGAGTTGGCTAACGGAAACTTTGGCTAACTTTTTCATACATCTTAATTTTTATGGGTTATTTTATTGAAAGATATTTTGTTTCTTTCTTGTAATCGGCAAAAAAATTAATAACGTTCGCAAGATATAATTATTTCTGCTTAAAAACAAGCATTTTACGTAAAAAAATGCATTTTAATTGAAACTAAGTGGTTCGACGGTGCAAAAATGTAGGTTTTAGTTAACGCCAAGCGGTTCGACACCCCTCAAATGCAACTTATTGTTAACGCCAAGCGATTGGAATGTGCTTAAAGGCAAATTATTGTGAAGAACAACCGGTTGGCGAATAGAAAAAGGTATCTTTTTGGGGAATCTAAGTGGTTGGATGGTGGTGTG
>JAUNRY010000233.1:1263-3821 GCA_030539475.1 Bacteroidia bacterium
CAATGCGGCGGGAACAGCCTCTTCGCGTTTGCCTTGCAGGCCGCACTCGAAGCTGACGTATTTATCGTAACCCAACATTTTCAGGCCTTTAAATCCGTTCACGTAGTTATCGGCTTCGCCGTCTTCGCCCGGCATGCTGCGGCGTTTACGGCTGGCTATGTGCACGTGTTGCAGGTATTTTCCGGCCGACAGGAACGCCGCCATATCGCAGGTTTCTTCCCACGTCATGTGCCAGAAATCGCCCAGGCAGGTAACGCCCGGGTTATCGATGTCGCGGCAAATGGAAGCCGCGTCGGCTACCTGGCGAAGATAAAACGCTTCGCGCCGGTTCAACGGTTCCAGAATAACCGTTGTGCCGTATTTTTGCGCGGTATTGCCCATTTCGTCAAACTGCTCGCACAAGAAGTCGCGTGTTTCCTGCGTGTGCGGCATTACCGGAACTTGCGAATTGAATGCCGGAACAATAATCACTCCCGTTGAACCGAGTTCACCGCCCATAATGATGAGCTCTTCCATCGTGTCGCGGCATCTTTTGCGGATAGCGGGATCGGTAGAAAGAATAAATCCTTCGAAGCCCGCGCAAATCGCGCTCACTTTTATGTTTCGGCCTTTCAGGGCGTCTTTAAATTCCTGCATTCTGCCTTTCATGCCGTTGCCGTGAGGCTCGAAACCAACCACGCCGTGTTTTTCCATGAAATCGAACTTTTCGTTCAGATTGGCGCCCGGGGCGGTTCCTTCCTGAAACGATATTTTCAGGTCGGCTTTGCCGGGATTACCGGGAGGAGCGCCGGCGGAATTATTGCACGACGAAGCGGTAAGCGTGTTTCCCAAGCCAACTACGGCCGCTCCGGCAAGCGATGTTTTTAAGAATTTTCGTCTGTCTATAGTCATTTTTTAGCTATGGCTTTTGGCCGTTAGCTATTGGCTTTGCGTTGAACCGGTTGAGCGTGTTGTATTATTAATTTATTCGCGAATTCTTCCGATAAATTTTTCAATACTCCACCCCACTGTCCGGCGCTAAAAGCCAATAGCTAAAAGCAAATTATTAATTAGCTCTGTGCACTGCCCGGAACCGGAACGGTGAATCCTGACATATCCATTTTACCTATATTCAAGTCCGCCGGGGTATAATCGAGCTGAGCTGCGGTCATAGTGTCCCAACTGGTTTCTTGTCCTGTGTAAGCAGCTTCGCGTCCCATGATGGCTGCCATGTTCGACACGCCTGTCTCGGAAGCCTGCTCAATGGGTTTGTTTCCGCGGATGCAGTTAATCAGGTTCACATGCTCCAACGTGTAAGGATCGGTTTGCTTGAAGTTGTTTTTTTCCGCTTCGCCGTCGAACTGCCAGATAACGTTTCCGGCCAAATCTTTAATCTGATGGCCTCCCTGGCTTGTCCACGAACCTTTTGTTCCCTGTATAAATTCACTCACGTTGTTGGCACATCCGTCAATCTGGCGGCACATGCTGTGCAGGTGGATGCCGTTTTCCATGGTGAAATCTACGCTGAAGTTGTCGTACTGATCTCCGGTTACACGGCGCTGGCGCGATCCGAAAGCAACTGCTTTTGCAGGCCTCAAGCCGGAGAACCATGTAAATACATCGATGTTGTGAACGTGTTGTTCAACAATGTGGTCGCCCGAGAGCCATTTCCAGTTTACCCAGTCGCGCACCATAAATTCGAAATCGTTCCACGCGGGCTGACGGTCGCGGTACCACAACATGCTCTGGTTCCAATAAACTGCTCCACCGGTAATTTCGCCGATGAGCCCGTTCATGATTTGTTTGTACGATTCAACGTAAGAGCGCTGGTGATGACGCTGTGTTCCGGTAACCACACTCAAGTTTCTTGCCTGCGCTTGTTTTGCGGTAGCAATAAGCGTGCGGTATCCAACGGCATCCACACAAACCGGTTTTTCGAGGAAACAGTGTTTGTTTTTTTCCACGGCGTACCTGAAATGTTCGGGACGGAAAAACGGAGGCGTACAATCGATTAACACATCGATATCGCTATCGATTACTTTTTGGTATGCATCCAGTCCAACGAAGCGTTTGTCGGCCGGAATGTCGATGTTTTTATCCGCTTTCAGTTTTTCGGCAAGGCTGTTAACCCTGTCTTCGAAAACATCGCCCAGGGCAACAATGGTTACGCCGTTGGCAGCATTCAGGAAATTCATGGCCGCGCCCGATCCTCTTCCGCCACAACCAACTACACCGGCTTTCAGTTCCTTTCCGTCGGAGGCTAAATCAACCAAATCGGGCACATAGTAAGTTCCCGGCTCTTTAAGCGGCACAACTGCATCTTTCTTTTCTCCACCGCTGCACGATGTCAGAAATCCGGTTGTTCCGGTACCAATCACTCCAACTGCTCCCGCAACCGCAGAAGTTTTCAGGAATGTTCTTCTTGTTAAGTTATTCTCTTTTTTCATCTCTGTAAATTTGTTTTAGAAAAATATTTTTAAGTAAATGATTATTTATCAATCTTTTGAACGATATATCCCCAGACTTCAGGCCGCTTCGCTGACCTACTAGTACAATAACATAAACCTCTCAACCCAATG
>JAUNRY010000234.1 GCA_030539475.1 Bacteroidia bacterium
GTGTAGCTGTGTCCGCCGTCCTTAGATAAAGCAACCCAGCGGTTTTTAATTCTATCGGAGCGTCGAGAGTTAAGCAAAACACTCCCGTCGGATAGTTCCACAACCTTATTTTCGTCCATATCGCCCCGCACAGCCTGCCCGGCTTCCCATGTCCGACCATGGTCATCAGAGTATATGTTCACAGCCTTGAAAGTTCGTCCATTGCCGGTAGATACAACATCCACAAAAGGAACAATCAACCGGCCTTTGTGAGGTTGCTTCGTTAATTGAATACCTTGGCCGGCAGATGCCCAGCGCCCATAACTATTCGGTTCTGCGTCCACAAAAGCTTGCGTTATGTCAACGGGGCCTTTCCAAGTATATCCGTTATTTTCCGATACAAAGTATGCTGCTTTCATATCTAAGGGATTGGCAGGACTTAAGCCGCCGTGAAGTCCAGCACCGTGAGTAAGCACAGCAAACAGAAAAATTTTCCCGGCTTCGTAATCTACTACGATGTTAGGATCTGTGTAACCATCATATTTTGTGAAATTACCGTCTACATCTTTCACTATTCGGGAGGGTATTGCTCTCGGAGCCGGTATGGTAGCATTTTCCCAGTCAATCCCCCCGTTGCGAGAGCGACGCATTACTATTGAAGTTTGGGCGGGAGCATCAGGACATCCACTTGGGCGTCCATCCCAAAATGCCAACAGGTCGCCGTTGGGAGCTTTAATTATGGCAGGAATGCGTACACAAGGGAAGCCGTCAGAGTTTGGACCAGCTAATCTTGTTGGGGCTGTCAGGAATTCCTGGGTTGTAACGCTGATACTTGATCCTTTAACTACTGGCTTACTGTGTATGGTTGAAGGAGAAAAATTAGCTTTGCAGGCAGAGATAAAAAATATTATAATTAATGAAAATCCACCTATTAGGAAAAGTTGTTTTTTTGTCAATTGCATGAGGTTTATATTTTTGTTTTATAAATCAAAATTCCGATGAAAATGTGGAAGCAGGCAATCCGGCTTCATTAACTAAATTCCCTTCCGAAAATGATGCCCATCCGTATCGCACATATGCCGGATTGGATACGTAGGAACTTGTTATCTCCAATTGATTACCAATGATGCGAGCTGTTGCCGGATAAAAAATCTTATCGTTACCGGCTAATTCAACCGATTTTACGGTTTCGCCGTCTGATGTTTTTAGAACTTTTGCATTGGTGAAAGTTGCAACAGCTTTGCCTTTTGCAAAGATACTATTTTTGAATAACGGGCCGCTTTTCACGATATTGAAATCATACGTGTCGGCTAATGCCCAACGTGCCAACCGTTCGCCAACCGGTTTTTTATCGCGGGGATGTACATCGGTTCGGTTGCCGACATCGGAAGAAACTGCCATTCCCGAATTTGGAATAACAGACAGCAATCGTCGCTGACTATCACGAAAATGTCCCCAAGTTTCACGGCCGACTTCCATACTCGACAGTTGCACATAATAGAAAGGAAAAGACTCTCCCCAGGCTTCACGCCAACTGTTCACCATTTTGGGAAAAAGTTTCTCGTGCAACTCAACATTGTTCGCGTTCGACTCGCCCTGATACCAAATTGCTCCCGCAATAGGAAAGTTGACGAAAGGCTTCATTCCCGATTCGTACAAATAAGATGGCTTGTATGGATGTTGTTGCAAAGGATTAATCGCATTTTTGATATTGAGTGAACCTCTTTCTCGCACCCAACTGTCAATGAAATCACTTTTGTTCCAATTCGAGAAAAAATTGACCAGCAAAGGGTCTTCTTCCATTGTTTTCCGGTCGATCCACGCTTCGGTGGGCGAACCGCCGATAGCGTTGTGAATCAATCCTACGGGAACATTCAATTTTTGTTGCAGCATTTTCCCGAAATAATATCCAACGGCTGAAAAATTTCTTGCCGAAATACTGTCCGATTGCATCCAACGTGCGGGTTTGTAGTAATTTAATCTGTTTACATCATTCAGGATCGAATCGCTCCAAGCTACGGAATTTGTGGCTGCAATTTCTTTCATATCGAAAAAACGGAGATAAGGATTGGCTGCATCCGGAAGATCGGTCTGTGCAGTTGCCGCATTCTTCAATTGAAAAGCCATATTCGATTGTCCCGAACATATCCATACTTCACCGATAAGTATATTTTTCAACTGAATGGATGTGTGCTCGTTCTCAATAGTCGCTGCATATTTGTTGTAGCTTGCTTTTTGAGGTGGAAATTCCACCATCCACTTTCCGTTGTTTCCGGTCTTTGTTTTGCGTGTTAATCCGTTGAACGTGATTTTTGTTTCTGTATTGGCGTTAGCCGTTCCGAAAAAACGAATGGGTTTCAGTTGTTGAAAAACCATATTTTCGGTGAAAACGGAAGCAAGTTGCAGTCCGCCGTAATCACCCGTAATAGCGCAGTAAACCGCATTTGCAATTATGGATGCACCTTCTTGTGTAGGATGAAGTGCATCGGGAAACAAATCGGGACGATTGTGCAAAGGCGAATGCAAGTCTATCAGCTGCACGTTTGTAACTTTTGCAATGTTCTCTATTTCTTGTTGAATTTGCCAAAACCAATCGTGTGTACTTGACTTAAATCGCGGATGCGCCGGGAAAATGGGCGTCATTCTGCAAATCAGCACTTTCGCATTTGCATTTACCGATTTAAAAGTATCGATAAGCGAAATATAATCGCGTGAAAACTCATCGCGGTACCTGGGCCAGTTTCGCGGGTCGGTATCGTTTAATCCGAGATGAATGATGACAATATCCGGTTGAAAATTCTTTGCTTTTTCAAATTCGGGTGTTTTCCAATAAGGCCTGTGCCCTTTTTTCAATAAAGTTGCACCGCTATGACCGAAGTTTTTCACACCATATTTTTCGCCCAACAGCGTTTGCAATTGCGACGGATATCGTCCTTCAACGTTTTCTATTCCTGCACCGAATGTAACGGAATTTCCTACGCAGGCAACTTTTATCTTTTCTCCTGCCTGAATGTTCAGGAAAAAAAAGAGAAAAAGAACAGTTATGTTGAAATACAATTTCACAGATGTCGTTTTTTTTATTCTTCCAGATATATTTTCTCAAACTCAATGCTTTCGAGGTTTACGTTTGTGTCATCGGGATTGAGTATTTTGAGGGTTAATTCACTTGTTGCGGGTTTTGCAAAATGCATCCAGCCCAAATCATTTTTCGTGTAAACAGAAGATGTGCCTATTTTATTTTGCAGCATTGAACCCATATTGTCTTCGAGTTTCCATTCCACTCTTTTGTCGGCTTTATAATTCAATCGCACAAGATAATATCCCGCTTCGGGAACATTGATCGTCCATTTCACTTCGCTGTCTTTTGTCCAGCCACTTATATTCCAAGAATATTTGTGTTCGCCAAACTTTTCCATCCAATGCTCTTTGGATAGTTTGGCGTTTTTTGTTTCGGCAAATAAAACCGAAAAGTTTGATACGTTTTGTGGTGCAATGCTCAACGTTGTATCAATGACCGGATTTTCCGAAATGGTTATCTGAACTACGGAAAAAATGGCGTCGGGCGTGCATTGACTAAGATCTAAATAATAACCGTGATCCGATTTTGTGAAATTTATCTTTTGTGCATCAGACCTTGTCAGAAATTCCGCGTTGAGAATGTTGCTTTTTAATCCGGGAAGAAATAACTTGCCATTCGCCGGAAAATCTTGAATGAGTAAGTACAATTTATTGTCTTTTTTGGTGACATCGCCCCACGGAAGCTTGTGTTTCCATG
>JAUNRY010000235.1 GCA_030539475.1 Bacteroidia bacterium
AAAATATTTCCCGTTCTTTCACCATCAATTGAAAGCGCAAAAACATGGAGGATTGACTTTTTAACTAAGAAATGCAATCGGTTGCAGGAATAAAAAAAGTTAAAAGGGTTATTTTTCTATGCCATCTCTCGTATTAACCTTATTTTTGTATCGAAAGCAGATATCATTATGAAATGAGCATGTAAATCAGTTACACCCAAGTAAATGATTATTGCGAGTTCCATACGATACCTTTGAAAATAAATAATTTTAATCGTATGAATAAATCAAAACACATTTACCTCATTATCTGACGATTAATTCAATTCTGCGGACACGAAAGCGAAGAGTAAAAAAATATTAAACCAGTTAATCTTTTAACGTTAGCAAACATGTATCTAAAATTCAACAAAAGTAAAAAAGCGTTCTTGATGCTATTCTTAGGAGCGCTAATGACATTGCCGGCGATTGCCCAATCTCCGATTAATGTGCGTGGAACAATAGTTGACACCCAAGGTGAAGCTATCATTGGAGCCAGTGTGCTTTTGCAAGGCACAACAACTGGCGTGGTAACCGATTATGACGGAAATTTCTCGCTTCAAGCACCGGGAAACGGCACCCTCGTAATCTCCTATGTGGGTTATGTAACCCAAACAATTAGCATTCAAAACAGAACCAACATAGACGTTATCTTACAGGAAGATACGGAGTTGTTGGATGAGTTGGTGGTGATTGGTTACGGAACCGTGAGAAAAGACGATGCAACCGGATCGGTTGTGGCTGTGGACGCAACAACACTAAACAGAGGTTTGGCCACTTCACCCTCCGATTTGCTGGCAGGGAAAGTAGCGGGGCTAAGTATTGTTTCCGCAGGGGGAGCGCCTGGATCGGCAGCGAGTATCCGTATTCGCGGAGGTTCATCAATGTCGGCCAGCAATGATCCGTTGATAGTTATTGACGGCGTTCCTGTTGATAACACAACAGGCGTTTCGGGAATGGTTAACCCGTTAAGTACCATTAACTCAAACGATATTGAAACCTTTACGGTTTTAAAAGATGCTTCTGCAACGGCTATCTATGGCTCACGTGCTTCGAACGGCGTAATTATTATCACCACTAAAAAAGGGCACAGCGGTGATATCAGATTGTCTTACAACGGAAATGTTTCCGTGAGCACAAAAACAGGCGCCATGGATGTAATGGATGCGCCCACGTTCAGAAACTTTGTTGTTGATTCCTTTGGCGAAGGCAGCGAACAGGCCAACGCGTTGGGAGACATAGTTACAGATTGGCAAGACCAGATTTTCAGAACAGCGGTGAGCACCGACCATAACCTCAGCGTTTCGGGTTCTGTGGGAGAAATGCTGCCTTATCGTGTTTCTTTAGGCTACACCAACGAAAACGGTATTCTAAAAACTTCCAATCTGGAAAGATATACCGGAAGCATCAATCTATCTCCGAGTTTTCTGGACGGACAACTCAGGGTACAGTTAAATGCAAAAGGGATGTACAATACCAACCGTTTTGCCGATCAGGGAGCTATTAACTCGGCAACCCAGTTCGACCCCACAATGCCCATTTATGCTGCAACCGATTCTCCATACGGAAACGGTTACCATATGTCGTTAAAACCGGATGGAACCCCAATAGACATTGCTTTGGCAAATCCGCTCGCTATTTTGGATCAGAAATACGATAAATCTAAAGTGATGCGTAGCATCGGAAACCTTCAACTCGATTACAACTTGCCGTTTTTGGAAGGGCTTAGGGCCAACCTTAATTTAGGGTACGACGTGTCTGAAAGTAACGGCGATGTAATTATTGAAGACAACTCTCCAATGAGCTGGACGTGGGGATCATTTAAATCGGGCTGGGGAGAAAACACAACTTACAGCCAACTTAAACGCAACACGCTGCTCGATTTTTATTTAAATTACAATAAAGAATTGAACATTCACCGGTTCGATGTGATGGGCGGATATTCCTGGCAACGGTTTTACAACGAAACAGAAAACACCTATCCTTATTCTGCCGCCAAAGCAACTGAAACCGGAAACGAATTTTACAGAGAGAGCAATGATTACTCTACGGAGAGTTTCGTAATCTCTTTCTTCGGGCGTTTGAATTACTCTTTGTTAGACCGCTATTTGTTTACGTTGACTGTTCGTAACGACGGCTCTTCACGCTTTAGCCCCGACAATAAATGGGGATTTTTCCCATCGGCTGCTTTTGCCTGGAAAATAATTAACGAACCGTTTATGGCTGACGCCACCAATACAATGTCTGACTTGAAACTTCGTTTAGGCTACGGTATTACCGGACAGCAAAACCTCGGCAGCGGCGATTATCCCTGGATGGGGCGATACAGCTACAGCCAGGCAGGCGCCAACTACTTCTTTGGCGATACAATGGTTCCGTTAATCCGCCCGTTGGCTTACGACGAAAACCTGAAATGGGAAGAAACAGCGACGTATAATGCCGGATTGGATTTCGGATTCCTAAACAATAGAATTACAGGCGCTTTTGATGTTTACTACCGCAAAACAACAGACCTGTTAAACACGGTGGGAATTGCGGCAGGCACCAACTTCAGCAATCAATTGCTTACTAACGTGGGCGAATTGGAAAACAAAGGTGCCGAATTTACGATTACAGGCCGCCCCATCGTAAGCAATGACTGGAACTGGAATGTGAGTTACAATGTATCGTACAATAAAAACAGAATTACCAAGCTTACCATTAACGACGATCCAAGCTACGTAGGCGTTCGTTTTGGCGGAATAGACGGCGGAACCGGAAACAACATTGCCATCCACAGAGTGAATTATCCCGCAGGATCGTTTTATGTGTACGAACAAGTATATGACGAGGCAGGCAAACCGGTTGAAGGTGTTTTTGTAGATCAAAATGCCGATGGAGCAATCAACGAAAACGATCTCATTCCTTATAAAAACCCTGCCGCCGACGTGTTTATGGGATTATCCTCTCAACTTTCTTACAGAAACTGGGATTTCAACCTTTCCTTGCGTGCCAATTTAGGAAACTACGCATACAACAACATCCAATCGAACCGAGAATCGAAATCAACCACTTACGACCCTTCAGGTTGGTTGAAGAACAGGGTAAACAGCGCTACGTACACCAATTTCGACGATGTACATTACCTCTCAAGCTACTATATTCAAAATGCCTCTTTCCTGAAAATGGATAACATTTCGGTAGGATATAACTTCAACCGGTTATTAAATGAACAACAATCGGGGAGAATTCATTTCACCGTTCAAAATCCGTTTGTTATCACTAAATATTCGGGACTCGACCCTGAGTTCACGAACAACGGCATAGACAGTAATATTTATCCTCACCCTCGCGTATTCATTCTTGGGTTTAGTCTTAATTTTTAATTCTCGTAAAATATGAAAACAGTAAAATATAAATTTCTATTCATCGTTGCACTGGCCGTTATGGTTGCAGGTTTTTCTTCCTGCCTCGATGATTTGAACACGATACCGCTCGATAAGGAAGAACTGGTATCGGAAGTGGTATTCGGAAGCGAAATAGGCCCGTATCAGGAATTGTTGGCCAAAATTTATGCCGGTATGGCAATAAGCGGCAACAGCGGCGGCGATGGCGACCCCGATGTGGCCGGAGTGGACGGTGGCAGCCAGGCATCATTTCTCAGAGGGCTTTGGAACCTGCAGCAATTACCTACCGACGAGGCACACTGCGCCTGGAACGACGTGGGTATTCCCGATTTAAACCATATCTCCTGG
>JAUNRY010000014.1:0-15380 GCA_030539475.1 Bacteroidia bacterium
ACTGTAAACTGAAATGGGAAAAGAATTACAAGTAGCAGCGCTGGAAAACGGAACGGCAATAGACCACATTCCAACCAGGCAACTTTTTAAAGTGGTAACACTGCTTCAGCTGCAAAAGCTCGACAACCGCATCACCATCGGAAATAACCTGAGAAGCAACAAGATGGGCGCGAAGGGAATCATAAAAGTTTCCGATAAATTTTTCAGGGAAGACGAAATAAACCGTATCGCACTGGTGGCTCCAAGCATAAACCTAAACATCATAAAAGGGTACGAAGTTGTTGAAAAGAAAAACGTTACGCTTCCGGATGAAATTATCGAAATCGTAAAATGCAACAATCCTAAGTGTATCACCAACAACGAACCGATGAAAACCCGTTTCGAAGTGGTGGACAAAAAAAATGTAATTTTGCAGTGTCATTATTGCGAACTGAAAATTAAGAAAGAAGAAATTGTGCTGAAATAAGTTATCAGTTTGCAGTTCGAAATTCATTCCGAAAGCTGATTATTCATAATTGAGGATGAATCTAACTTATCACTCATAACTCACAACTGAATAAATGCCCGTAAATTTACCCGATAACCTCCCCGCGATAGAAATCCTGCGAAAAGAATCCATTTTCGTGATGAGCGATTTACGCGCTTCCACCCAGGACATTCGTCCGTTGAAGATACTTATCCTCAACCTGATGCCGCTTAAAATCACCACCGAAACCGATTTAATCAGGCTCCTGTCCAACTCGCCGTTACAGATTGAGATTGAGTTTCTGGGATTAAAATCGCATACTCCCAAAAACACGCCTATTGAGCACCTGCAAACGTTTTACAAAACTTTCTCGAAAGTAAGGGACAACTATTACGACGGTTTTATCGTAACCGGCGCTCCCGTGGAATTGCTCCCGTTTGAAGAAGTGCGCTATTGGCAGGAGCTCACCGGCATTTTCGATTGGGCGCGAACCCACGTAACCTCAACCTACTATATTTGCTGGGCGGGACAAGCGGCCATGTATCATTTCTACGGCGTACAGAAGTATCCGCTGGACAAGAAAATATTCGGCGTTTTCCCGCATACCATCAACGATAAATCGTTTCCGCTTTTCCGGGGGTTCGACGATGAGTTTTACGCTCCGCACAGCCGCCACACAACCGTTTACGCCGAAGAAATCTCCCGGCATCCGGAGCTGGCTATCCTGTCGCAATCAGAGGAAGCCGGTGTTTACATTGTTGCATCGCGCGGCGGACGCGAGTTTTACGTTACGGGACATTCCGAGTATTCGCCCATAACGCTTCACAACGAATACTCGCGCGATATTCAAAAAGGATTGGACAACGTGGAACTTCCAAAAAATTATTATCGCGGCAACGACCCCCAAAAACCACCCCTTGTTTTGTGGAGAAGCCACGCAAACCTTTTATTCATAAATTGGCTTAATTACTTTGTGTATCAATCAACTCCATTCAACACCGAAGATATAAAAGACTTGGGGGAATTGTAGTTTGGCTACCGGCTATTAGTTGCGTAGGAAATTTTGGGGGAGTTATTTTTTCATCATTACGAAACCGTTTAACAAAAAAATATGTCCGTATTTTCTTTCTTCAAAAGCAATCCACACCCGGTACAATCGCTCAACGCGGCGGATTTTAAGGCCGCCATTGCCGATAAAAGCGTTCAGCTTATCGATGTGCGTACCGCTCAGGAATACGCGCATGGCACTATTAATGACGCTGAATTGATTGACGTTTCGGCAGGAGATTTCGAGCAAAAAATTGAGAAACTGAACAAAACCCTCCCCGTGGCGGTATTCTGCCACAGCGGCACCCGAAGCATGTTTGCCGCTAAAATACTTGTCAAAAAGGGATTTCCGGCCGTTTATAATTTGAAAGGCGGAATAATTTTCTGGCAATAGAAAGTTGCGGGCTTTTAAAGCAGGCAAAAATATTCGCCTGCCCTACTGTCCCCTTTAGCACAAGAAATGAGCGTAGCGAAGGGATTGTGTTTCATTTCGTAAAATATTATTACCGAAGGCATTACCAACATTATTTGTGTATAGCCCTATCCACCGCGTCGAAACCCGCTTCGAAGAAAATTTCAGAAACCGTGGGATGCGCGTGAATGGTGTTGGCCACATCGTAAACCGTGGCTTCAACCTTTAGGTAGGCGCCGGCTTCGGCAATCATATCGGTTGCGTTTTCCGCCACAATCTGCACACCCAGCACCTGTCCGTATTTTTTATCGGAAAGCAGTCTAATAAAGCCATCCGTGTTGTCTTCAATCAACGCTTTTCCGTTTGCCGACAACGGGAACTCGCTTATTTTGTAATCGTAGCCTTCGTCCTTGATTTTTTGCTCCGTGAGCCCAATTTGGGCAATTTCGGGCGTGGTGTACATGTTTATCGGATAAGTGGAGTAATCGAAGTGCGCCTTTATGCCTTTGATGGAATTAATAACCTGTATTCCCTGTGCCGATGCCATGTGCGCCAAAAAACTTTTTCCGCCGGCATCGCCAATGGCATAAACGCCGTCGATGTTTGTTTGAAAATTATCGTCGGTTTTTATGAATCCGCGTTCGGTTAAATGCAAGGGTGTTTCGCTTTCGGGGATGATTGCTTTTCGGGAATTGCAATTAACAATAAGTTCACATTTCACCTTTTTATCGCTGAACAACAACTCTTTATCTTCAAACTTTTCGGGATAAGCGTCTGTGATTAACTCAACGTTGTCGGACACGATTTTCTTCTTGATGTATTCAATGAGGTAAGTGTCCAACCCGTCTAAAAAGTAATCGCTGTTGGCTACCAGCGTAACGTTTTTTCCGATAAGCCTGAAAAACTGCGCCATTTCCACCGCCGAAATATGGTTGCCGGTAACGACAATGTTTTCGGGAAAATCTTCCAGTTCGAACAATTTTTCCATTTCCACAACGGGCGCGTTCGCGAGCGCATCGTCCATGGCTTTTGGTTTGGAACCGGTTGCCACAATGATGTGGCTGGCGGTAATCCTTCGCTCATCAATAAGTACAGAGTGGCCGTTCCCAATTTTCGCCACTCCGTTTATCACTTCAATTCCGTTTTTTTTGAGCAAAAAATTCACGCCGGCAGTCAGTTTTCGGGTGATGCGTTTCGAACGCGACTTTACTTTGCCCCAGTTGAAAGAAACGTTTTCGGCGTTTACGCCATCGATGCCGAACTCAGAAATGTTTCCCACTTTTTTCAGGTTTTTCGCACTTTCCAGAATCGCTTTCGTTGGGATGCAACCCCAGTTTAGGCACATACCGCCAATGTATTGCTTCTCCACGATAGCCGTTTTCAGCCCCACCTGCCCGGCCCTGATGGCGGCTACATATCCGGCCGGCCCCGCGCCGATGATTATTACGTCGTAATCCATACTATGATTTGTTTTGTGTATTGAATTTAAAATGTCCGATGTCGGGATGAACGAAGGCCGATGTTAATACCCTAATGCTCTTCGCCCAACGCTCAATGCTATTCCATCAGCAGCGCCACCGGGTCTGACAGGTATTCCATTATTTTGCGGATGAAGCGGGTAACTTCGCCGCCATCAACAATGCGGTGGTCAACCGATAGCGACAATGTCATCACGTTGCCAACCACCAGTTCATCGTTCTTTACCACGGCGGTTTTCAGAATTCTTCCCACGCCCAGAATGGCTGCCTGCGGGTAATTGATAACCGGCGTGGCAAATATTCCGCCAATGGAACCGAAATTGGTGATGGAAAACGTTCCGCCTTTCATGTCGTCTATTGTTAATTGGCGTTTTCTTGCTTTTTCGGATATTTCTTCAATGCGTTGGGCAAGTTCAAAGATACTCAATTTATCGGCATCTTTTATCACGGGAACAATTAAACCGTCGGGCGTGTCCACCGCCAGCGAAATATTGTACCGGTTGTTGAATATGAGCCTGTCGTTTTCCCAATCCATGCGCGAATTTAACTGCCTGTGCTCTTTGAGCGCGTGCACAACGGCTTTGACGATAAACGGCAGGTAAGTGAGTTTTGCGCCTTTGTCGGCGTATTTCTTTTTATAGTTGTTTCTGATTTTTATTAAATCCGATATCTCCACTTCTTCGAAAACCGACATGTGCGCCGCGTTATGCTTGGAGTTGAGCATGTTTTTGGCAATGGTTTTGCGCAATTGGGAAAGCGGCTCGTAGGTTACCTCGTCATCGGCAAGGGTGTTTTCCGGGATTTTTGGGGAAGCCGCTTTTTTCTTGGGTTTGTATTTCAGGATGTCGTCTTTGGTAACTCGTCCGGCGGGGCCGCTTCCGGTAACTTCGTTAATATCGATGTTCATTTCCTTGGCCATGGCACGGGCTACCGGTGTGGCCAGCGCTTTGCGGGGCGATTGGGGCTTCTCGCTTTCCGAAGCGTCCGTACCCTCGTGGCTGGCGGGCAAAACAGCGCTTGCAGCAGCCATTTCCATGGTTCCTACCACGGTTTCGGCTTTTTCTTCGGGTTCCGGTTCGGGAGCAAATTCTTTTTTTACCTCTTCCTGAGCTTCTTCGGCAAAAACGCCTTCTATCTCTATTTCCACCAGCGGGCTTCCCACTTTTATGACATCGCCGACGTCCCCAAACAAAGCCACCACGGTTCCCGTTCGGGGCGAAGGGATATCGGCCACCACCTTATCGGTTTCCATTTTCACCAGTGAATCTCCGGTGCTAACGGCTTGTCCTTTTGTAACGTACCATTCTAGGATGGTTCCTTCTTCGAGCCCTTCCCCGATATCGGGAAAATTAAAAATATATCTCATAATTAGTGATGAGTTACGGGTTGTGAGTTATGAGTTGCAAACGGTAACTAATTAATTACAAAATCATAACACCACAACAATTTGAATTAATTTTAAAATTTGACTGTTCTCTCTATTTCATAAAAGATCCTTTCGGGCGTGATCATAAAATATTTTTCGCCTTGCGCGAGCGGAATTACCGTATCAAAACCCATTACCCGTTTGGGTGGAGCTTCCAGATGCAGGAACGCTTCTTCGTTGGCAATGGCAATAAGCTCCGAACCCACGCTGAACGAACGTTGCGCTTCGGCTACAACCACCAGTCGGCCTGTTTTTTGGATTGATTGTTTGATGGTTTCCTTGTCGATGGGGTAAATGGTTCTTAAATCGATAAGTTCCACCGAAATTCCGGCTTCTTTCGTTTTCACCATCGCCCGCTGGCATTCGCGAATCATTGCTCCGAAGGCTACTACCGTTACGTCTGTGCCTTGGGTAAGCACCTTGGCTTTCCCGATGGGAATGGAGAATTTGTCGGTGCTTACTTCTTGTTTTATAGCCCTGTATATTCGTTTGGGTTCCATAAAAATCACCGGATCTTTGCTTTCGATGGCCGCTATCAGCAGCCCTTTCGCGTCGTGCGGGGTGGACGGAGCCACTACTTTCAGGCCGGGAATGTGTGCATAGAATGCCTCCGGACTGTCGGAATGATGCTCCAGCGCGTTGATGCCTCCTCCGTAAGGAAACCGGATAACGAGCGGCGCGCTGAATCTCCCGCGCGAACGGTTTCTCATGCGCGAAATGTTGGAAACGATTTGGTTGAAAGCGGGGTACGAAAATCCGTCGAACTGCATTTCCACCACCGGTCTCAATCCCGAAAGCGCCATGCCCAAGGCTGTGCCGGCGATAGCCGATTCGGCAAGCGGCGAATCGAACACCCGCTCCGCACCGTATTTCTTTTGCAAGCCATCCGTTACCCGAAACACGCCTCCCACAACGCCCACGTCTTCACCGTACACCACTACGCTGTTATCTTCTGCCAGTTTTATATCCAAGGCGTTGTTAATTGCCTGCACCATTGTCATCACACTCATTTAACGCCTCCTTTCCATTCTAAAAACTGCTCGTATTCTTCTTTCTGTCTTTTCAAGTCATCCGGCATTTCGGCATACAAGTGGTCAAAAACATCGCTTAACGGATAAGGGGCGAAATTTTCGGCTTCCAGAAATTGCTTGTCCACTTCTTCCTTGTATTTCTTTATCAATTCATCTTCATTTAATTTCCAGATTCCCTTGTGTTCCATGTATTTTTTTAACCGGAGCATCGGATCGGCCAGGCCCCATTTCGTTTCTTCGTCTTTCAACCGGTATTTGGTGGGATCGTCGGATGTAGTGTGGGCTTCGGATCGATAAGTAAATGCTTCAATTAACACCGGCCCTTTTCCGGAAGTTACATGTTCCAAGGCTTTCCGGTAAACGAGGTACATGGCAAAGAAATCGTTTCCGTCTGCTTTGATGCCCGGAATGCCGAACGCTACCGATTTCACGGCCAGGTTTACGGAATTGGTCTGCGTGTGAACGGGTACGGAGATGGCGTATTGATTGTTTTGAATGGTGAATATTACGGGAACTTGCCACACGCCGGCGAAATTGAGCGCCTCGCTGAAATCGCCTTCCGACGTGCCTCCGTCGCCAATGAAAGTGAACACAATGTCGTCTTCTTTGCGGTATTTCATCGAATAGCCAATGCCTACGGCATGGGGAAATTGCGATGCGATAGGCACATTAATGGGCAACACGCGCGGGGCGTTTTTAAAATTGCTTCCCTGCTCGTTTCCATTGAAAAACAAGAAAATATCTTTCATTGTTACACCTTTTGCCAGCATCACACCCAGTTCCCTGAACGCGGGAACCAGCCAATCGTTTTCACGAATGAGCATTCCGGCGGCAATGTGAATAGCTTCCTGCCCTTTATTGGACGGGTAGGTGAACATGCGTCCCTGACGCTGATAAGATATGGCCATGCCGTCGGCTACACGCTCGTAGAGCATAGCTTTGTAGGCTTCTATAATAGTATTGTCGGATATTTCGGGGAAAAGGTCGGGGCGGATAACCCTGCCATCGTTGTCGATAATCCTGAGTATTTTATCTTCCGACGGGTTAAAGTCTTCGAAAATCATTTCACTGTGATTTTTATAGTAAATGTTATTTAGAATGATTTTAAAAATATGAATCTATACAACTATAACGAATAACTTACTTTAAGGTTTGCCCAAATGGTGAATTTATTTATTTTTTGGGGTTTTGAGGTAGAAAATAGAAATTGGAAATTAGAACGTACAGACGGTGCACCGCTCGCCCATATCCCGCCCTCCCCCACACTTCAAAACTCAAAACCCTCGCCCCCTCACCACCTACGCATAAAAACTTAACAATAATGTAATCGATTAAGTTATTTCTATCGGTTAATACTAATTATTTTTGTATCAGCTACTAAATTAGTTGCATTAATTGATATGGATAATACTTTTGATATTGAAACAATTGAAATAAAAACGCTTCCAAAAGCCAATATTCAATTAGAAACCAATTCCAACGGGCGCACCAAGCACCGGCCTAAACCAACAGTTAAAGTGGCTTTCTTTGCCGATATCCTGATTAAAGATTTCGACGGAGCAATAAAAACGATGTATCAGCTGATAAACAGAATTCCCGCCCACGGATTCGAATACACTTTTTTCACCGGCACATCGCCGAAACATCGCTTTAAACACCGGGTAGTGAAAGCTCCGGCGGTTAGAATCCCTTTCAACATAAGCTACAAGATGGCTTTTCCGCGTTTACGCAAAATAAAACTGCTTTTATCGTTGTCGCATTTCAACCCCGACGTGGTTCACATCACCACCCCGTCCGCCCTCGGATTCTTCGGGTTAAACTACGCGAAAAAAAACAATAAACCGGTATTGTCTGTTTATCACACCCACTTTATCTCATACATGAGGTATTATTTCAAGTACGCTCCCTTTCTCATAAAACCCGTGGAATGGCTGATTAAAAAGATGTATAAATCTTTTTATAACCGATGCGATATGGTTTATGTGCCCACGCTTAAAATAATGGAAGAACTGCAATCGTACGGCGTTTCGGCCAATGTGATGAAACTGTGGCAGCGCGGTATAGATTCTCATCTGTTTAATCCGTCGAAAAAAGACGCGGCGTTTATACGAAAACTCACCGGAAACGATAAACCGTGTATTTTATTCGTGTCTCGGCTGGTGTGGGAAAAGAACGTGGAAACGCTGTTCGGTATTTACGACGAGATAGAAGCGCGGGGCATCGACGTAAATTTCGTTATTGCCGGCAACGGCGTAGCCGAAGATATAGCGCGGCAACGAATGAAGAACGCCGTTTTTCTGGGGTTTCTCAACCACCACGATTTGGCTAAGGTGTACGCCTCGTGCGATGTTTTCGTGTTCACCTCCGTTTCGGAAACCTACGGAAACGTGGTGGTGGAAGCCATGTCGAGCGGATGCGTGCCGGTAATTGCCAACGGCGGCGGTTCACAGGCGCTGGTGAAACACGGAGTTACCGGTTTTCTGTGCGAACCCGATAACCCCGCAGCTTATATCGATAAAATAACAACCTTGCTCAACAACCACAAACTCAGAGAAAACATGCAAGCCGAAGGCTATAAATATGCCCTGCCGCTGTGTTGGGATGAGCTATCGGGAGAGTATTTCAAGGATATAGAAAGCCTGGCGAATAAGAAAGAGAATGAACGTTTTTAATTTCATCAAGAAAAATCGAAAGTTTCTGGCAGCAATTCTGCTGACGGTTGTGTTTATTCTTATCGGCAAGTTTGTTTCCACCATCGATTTCGTAACGCTGAAAATGTACCTGCGGGAGATGCCCGCCATGATTGGCGCCGTTATTCTGGCCTCCGCGCTCGCTTACATTTCATCCACATTCGCCTGGTGGATATGCCTGGGCAAGGAAACTAAAAAAACATCCTACATGGAGCTATTCGCCATCAAACACATGGGCGAAATGTTAACCATTTTCAATCCTACCGGAATTATTGCCGGCGACGGGCTTAAAGCGGCTTATATTTTTCAGAAAGGAATCGATAAAAAAGAAGGATTAAGTTCCATTCTGCTATCGCGAGCGCTGCTTATTCTGTCGGGGATATTTCTGCTTGTAATTTCCACGGCCTATATTGCCATAGACAAGATAGGGCACGACCAGGTATCGGCATACATTCCGGCAGGCGTGATGGTTATCGGCTTAATCGCGGTTTTGCTGTCGGTTCTGGGTTTGCACCCAAACCTGTACTTGGGGAAAATAGTAGAAAAGCTAAAATTAAAAAAAGGGTTCTCTTTCATTACCGATAAATCGGCCGCGTCCGCTTACGAAGTAAATCGGCTTTTATCTCACTTCTTTCGTTACAAGAGAGGCCGTTTCGCGGCGGCATTTCTTTTATCGGCCGCGCAATGGTTGCTTGGCGCGCTGGAATTTTATATCGTTCTTCACATGCTGGGTATTCCGGTTGCATTTGCCGATGCCGTGGCCATTGAAATGGGCGTTATTTTCTTTAAAACCATCGGTGCCGTGGTACCCGGACAAATAGGCATAGAAGAGTACGGAAACAAAGTGATGCTCGACACCATTGGCGTAACCGGCAACGAAATATGGCTGGTTGTAACGCTCATGCGCAGAGCGCGTCAATTGTTTTGGCTGGGAATGGCCGGTATCTTTGCGCTTGTTGTATCTAAAAAAATACGAAATAAAATGGTGTGAATGAACGAGATTTTGTGTAAGTTTGTAAATCAACAATCAAAAAAATTCACAATGAAAAACGTTATCGGAATAGATTTGGGCGGAACCACCATAAAAGGCGGTTTAATTGAAGGGCAAAGCATTGTAAAAGAAGAAGTGGCGGAAACTCGCGCGTCGGAAGGCGGAGAAACAACATTGAACGCGCTGAAAGATATTATCCGCAAGCTGATAACCGATGAAACGCACGCAATCGGCATAGGCGTGCCCAGTGTGGTAGATCGCGAAAAAGGCATTGTTTATCACGTGCAAAACATCAAAGATTGGGACGAAGTACACTTGAAATGGCTGCTGGAAGAAGAATTTAACCTGCCCGTACACATCGATAACGACGCCAACTGTTTCGCCAAGGGCGAACGCATTTACGGACTGGGGCGGGAGTTTGAAAACTTTGTGGGCATTACGCTGGGAACAGGTGTGGGCGGCGGAATCATACAAAAAGGCAACCTGTTGAACGATGCCAATTGCGGATCGGGAGAATTTGGCGAAATGCCTTATCTGGACGGGATACTCGAACAGCAATGCGGAAGCTTTTTTTTCGTAAACAACCACAACACCACCGGATACGAAACGGCTCGGCAAGCGCAACTAGGCGATGAAAAAGCGCTGGAAATCATGCGCGAATACGGAAAACACATGGCTGTGCTGGTTAAAATGATTGTGCTCACGGTTGACCCGCAAGCCATTATTTTTGGCGGAGCCATTGCCAACTCACTTCCGCTATTCAAAGAATCTATGTACCAGCACCTGATGGATTTCCCTTATCCAAACTCCATTAAAAAACTGAAGATACTGAAATCGGAACTCGATAATCCGGGAATTCTGGGAGCGGCGGCGTTGTGTTATTGATGCACCGATAACGGCATTTCAAATCCGATTTGCGCCTGTGCGCCTTTGTGGCAAAAAACCGGGGTTGGGTATAGACCCAAAACTTAAAAAATAGTATCTTTGCCCCCAAATACTTAAAACATATCTTATAAAAAATGAAAAAAATAATTTTTATGCTCACAACCGCTTTTCTATTGGCTGCCTGCACAGGCAACAAATCAGAAACCACGCAAGTATCGTTGGAGCCGGATGTACCCGATTCCGCGTTTCAGTACAAAGTTGACCGGTTTGCCGATATCGAAATCCTGCGTTATCACGTAACGGGATTCAACAACTTACCGCTTCAACAGAAAGAACTCGTTTATTACCTGTCGCAAGCCGCCCTGGAAGGCCGCGATATCCTTTGGGACCAACACAACCGCTACAATTTAACCATCCGCCGCGTGTGTGAAGGGGTTTACGAGAATTACATGGGCGACAAATCGTCGGAAGACTGGAAAAATTTCGAAACTTATCTTAAACAGATTTGGATGGCAAACGGCATTCATCACCACTATTCCGAAGACAAAATTATGCCGAAATTTCCGCGGGATTATTTCGTATCGATTGTAAAAGGGGTTGACCCGGGACGAATGCCTTTCCGCGACGGAATGGCTGCCGATGAAACACTGAACGAGATTCTTTCCGTGATGTTCGACCCAAACGTGATGCCCAAACGCATGAATCAGGCTTCAGGAGCCGATATCGTAGCCACATCGGCTGTAAATTTCTACGAAGGCGTTACGCAAAAAGAAGTGGAAGATTTTTACAACGCCATGAAAGACCCCAACGACAACACGCCGGTTTCTTACGGTTTAAACAGCAAACTGGTGAAAGTTGACGGACAAGTTACCGAACAAGTGTGGAAATTGGGCGGAATGTACGACAGAGCTATCGAACGCATCATCGGATGGTTGGAAAAAGCCGCCGGCGTTGCCGAAAATGAGCAGCAGCGCGGCATCATCAACACGCTTATTTCGTATTACCAATCGGGCGATTTGAAAACTTTCGACGATTATTCCGTGCAATGGGTAAACGATACCACTTCGCGCGTGGATTTCATCAACGGCTTCATCGAAAATTATACCGACCCGCTCGGAATGAAAGCCACGTGGGAATCGGTAGTGAACTTCAAGAGCGAAGAAGCGTCGAAACGCACGCAGCTTATCAGCGAAAACGCGCAGTGGTTCGAAGACAATTCTCCCATCGACGATAAATTCAAGAAAGAAGAAGTAAAAGGCGTATCGGCAAAAGTTATTACGGCAGCCATGCTGGGCGGCGATTGTTATCCGGCAACGCCCATCGGAATTAACCTGCCCAATGCCAACTGGATTCGCCGCGACCACGGCTCCAAATCGGTAACTATCGACAACATCACCTCGGCTTACGACGCCGCGGCGCAAGGCAGCGGTTTCAACGAAGAATTCATGTGGAGCGACGCCGAACGCGAACTGTCGAAAAAATACGGCTCACTCACCGATAACCTCCACACCGACTTGCACGAATGCCTCGGACACGGTTCCGGCAAACTGCTTCCGGGCGTGGATGGCGATGCGCTTCGCGCCTATGGTTCGCCCATAGAGGAAACCCGCGCCGATTTGTTCGCGCTCTATTACCTGGCCGACCCAAAATTAGCTGAACTCGGGCTGCTGCCCGATAACGAAGCCTACAAAGCCCAGTATTACAAATACATAATGAACGGAGCCATGACACAGTTAACGCGCATTCAGCCCGGAAAAGACATTGAGCAGGCACACATGCGAAACCGCTCGCTTATAGCGAATTGGGTGCTGGAAAACGGAAAAGCCGACAGCGTGGCCGTATTAAATCAGCGCGACGGAAAAACGTTTCTTGTGGTGAACGATTACGCCAAATTGCGCGAATTATTCGGCCGGTTGCTTGCAGAAGTACAGCGCATAAAATCGGAAGGCGATTTTGAAGCGGGCAAAAAACTGGTGGAAACCTACGGCGTGAAAGTAAATCAGCCGCTGCACAAAGAAATCCTAAGCCGCTACGAAGCCTTGGAACTGGCTCCCTACAAAGGTTTCGTGAATCCGGTGTACAAACTCGTTACCGATGCCGACGGCAAAGTTACCGACGTAACTGTTTCGTATGACGAAGACTATGTAACGCAGCAAATGAGGTATTCGCGGCAATACTCGGTGTTGCCGTTGAAAAATTAATCGGGTGAAGCGATTTCCAAATCGCTTTAACAAACAAAAAATGCACTCAAACAAAGAGTGCATTTTTTGTTAATTTTCTCACAACCCCAAACTCAAATACCCCTCTTTCTGTTTTTCCATGCAATACCAAATGCCGTTCTTAACAATTTCAACATCAGCGGGAATATCATCCGGATTTACACTATTTTTTTCTACCGAAAAGCCACACACTTTCACATTCACATCGGCCGCGCGTGTTTTTTCCAGCAGCTTGTCGGCATAAACAATTTCTGCAACCGTTTTTCCGCATAAAACAGCTATTACCTCGCCAAAAAAGTCATCATCTTCGTCATCGGCTCTCAGCAATTCTGCCGCGTGCGCTATGGCTTCGAGCTGTTCAATGTTGCTTGTTAAAACAATGTAGTTATCTGAAAAATCCCATTCCTCGTCATACAATTCGTCTTCGTCTTCATCCGCAAAATTGTCGTAAAACCCATCCAAGTCGTCATCAAAATCATCATCCGGATCATCAGATTCTTCCAAAGCGCTCGTTCCCGATTCAATAATATCCTCGCCTGTATGAATGGTTTCTTCCACAGGAGCAAACAAAAAAACGTTTTTTTCTTTCATAAAGTGTATTTTTTTAATGATGAATTCACTATAATGAACGCTGAAAGTACGAGAAAGGTTTCCGTTTTCGACAACTTACAGGAAAAATATTCTTCCTTTAATTTTATTCTTCTGCAACTTATTCGCACATTTGCACATTGAAAAATTTGCACATCGGATATTATGACGTACAACCAAACCATTGAATACTTATATTCCCAAATGCCCGAATACCAACGCGTCGGCCATTCGGCATACAAACCCGGGCTGGACAACAGTTTGAAGCTCGATTCCATTTTCGGCGCGCCTCACCGCCGTTACAAGACTATTCACGTGGGCGGAACCAACGGAAAGGGCTCCACATCGCATTTGTTGGCGGCTATTTTACAGGAGTCGGGATACAAAGTGGGGCTATACACATCGCCTCATTTGGTGGATTTTCGGGAACGGATACGGGTAAACGGCGAGATGGTATCGAAAGAGTTCGTGGTGGATTTTGTGGAAAAATACCGGGCACAGGTTGAGCCGGTGATGCCCTCGTTTTTCGAGCTGACAATGGAAATGGCGTTTCTTTATTTCGCGGAACAAGCGGTGGATGTGGCAATTGTGGAAGTGGGCCTGGGCGGACGATTGGACAGCACCAACATTATTTCGCCCGACGTGTGCGTCATCACCAACATCGGGTTAGACCACACGCAGTTTTTGGGGGACACGCTGCCAAAAATTGCCGCCGAAAAAGCGGGAATCATTAAGCCAAACACGCCTGTGGTAATTGGCGAGGCCGGCAGCGAGGAAGTAAAACAGGTTTTTATCGATAAAGCCGCCGCCGAAAACGCACCCATTGTTTTTGCAGAGCAGAAAATAGATGATTTGGTTTCGGAAAGGGCCGAAAAAGGTTGGGTGTTCAACAGCAGCGAATACCCGAACCTGCCCGGCCGCCTAACCGGATTCGCGCAGGAAAAGAACGCCAAGACCGTGTTGGCGGCCGTAGCTCAACTTAAAAAACGGGGTTACCGGATTCCGAAGGAAGCGGTTTATTCCGGGTTTAAAAACGTGGTGGAAATAACCGGATTGATGGGACGCTGGCAAACGTTGCAAGAAAAACCGAAAACGGTTTGCGACATCGCGCACAACGCGCACGGCATCCGCTATGTGGCAGAACAATTGCGGGCAGAGAAATACGAAACGCTGCACATTGTTTTCGGCATGGCGAACGACAAAGACACTTATTCCGTTCTATGTCTTTTGCCCAAAAATGCGGTGTATTATTTCACCAAAGCGTCGGTGGACAGAGCGCTCAACGAAAAAATACTGGCGGAACAGGCATCCATTCACGGGCTGCGCGGAAATACGTTCGAGGCCGTTTCTCAGGCCGTGGAAACGGCACAAAAAACCGCCGGTGAAAACGATTTCATTTTCATCGGCGGAAGTTCGTTTGTGGTGGCAGACGCGCTGCCCTTGTTCAGGCAAACTACCAGATTAAAACAACTTGGAAATTAGCTGCCGGAGGGTTTCCGTCGTACCGTCCGGCATCTGAGCCTTCAAGATAAAAAGTAACGGTAGAAGGATTTCCCAATTGAAAATCACAACTATACGTTTCGGTGTATGGAATCCCATCCACTCCAATGGTGGTTTTCACAAAAGGCAATGCGGTTTTTGCATTATCATCAAATTTATAATATCCCAACGCAGCGCCTTCGTCAAAAATAAATTCCGTTAACTCATCCAATTCCGCCGTTGCCTCATAAAACGTTTCCGATTCGTTTTCAACTAAACCCCAATGCGTAGGTTGTACTTCAACATTTACAATTTTCCAATAGGTAAATTCAAGTTGTTCATTGTTTTGCCTGATAGCATCTTCAATCATTCTTCTCACTTCGTATTCGTTCAGATAATCCTGCGAAGGAGAACTTGAACAGGAATATCCCATTAAAAGGACAAAGAATAGCGATAAACCGTTTACTAATTTTCTTTTCATTTTATTTCTTTTTACCAAATTAATACTACCTGAAAATTCATATCCTCAGGCACTCCCTCATCATAGGAACTTAAATCCGATATTTCCAGGGTAAAAGTTACCGTGGAAGGGTTGCCTAAATTAAAATCGCAACTAATTGTTTCGGTATAATATTTTGTTACTGTTACTCCATTTTCACTCACATCAT
>JAUNRY010000014.1:15390-19167 GCA_030539475.1 Bacteroidia bacterium
TAGGAATAAGTTTTTACGTAAGGAAGCGCTGTTTTAGAATTGTTACTGAATTTATAATAGCCGAGAGCGGCGCCTTCATCGAAAATAAATTGCGTCAACTCCGGAAGTTTTGCGGTAGCTTGATAAAACCCGTCGGCACTTTTCCATTCCCAGTCAGCTTTATTAACGGAAATATTCACAACCTTCCATTGTGTTTCCGCTACATTATCGTTTGAACAGGAAGTTGTTCCCAAAATCAACCCCGATATGAGTATTAAAATAAAAAGAGACGCGAAAATATTTCTTTTCATTGAAGTAAATATTAAGTATTTATTCTTGTTAATTGCTGACTGAAAAAATCTGTAATCGTTTAATTGTTAAAACGCATTTGACAAAGCAATTGTTTAGTTTTTTCAAAAAATAATAAAAAAAGCCCTTATTCAGGACTCTTTAAAAAATATGGGCTTGTGTGCCGGCCAAGGAGTAAATAACCATAACTCACCCCGCCAACAGCCAACAGCCAATGATGAATTGTTGTTCCGGCATTACTGCTTAATCATCCCAAAGATATCGTCTAACACGTTGCCATCTTTATTCTTATCCAGCAAGCCTCCCACCATGCCCATTAGTCCGCCGCCGCTTCGTTTTTGTGGCTGTGCGCCGCCTAACAATCCGCCCAGCAAATCGCCCAGTCCGCCGGCGCCGGTATTGGCCTGGCGTTTTTCTTTTCCCAGGTAAGCCATAACAATGGGCGCCAACATTGCCAGCAGCGGGCCTATTTTTTGCAAACTGATTCCGGTTTTTTGAGAAATTCCCTGCTCAACCGCCTGTTTTTGCGAGCCGAACACATGTCCTAAAATTCCTGCTCCGTCTTGTTGCAGATTGGCCGCGTTTCCCTGAAGCATTCCCGTTAGATTGTCGAGCAACGAACCATCGTGTTTCGCCTCCAATGCGTTGTTAAGGCTTGTGGCGCCTTGCGGCGATTGTGCGTTGCGCGTCATTCCGGCCAAAATAGCCGGTATGGCAATGTTAACCGCGCCGGCGGCCTGTTTCTGATCCATACCCAACTGTGCGGATACGTTGTTAATTACCGATTGTCCAATGGGACCGTTTAATAATTCTGATAAGTTCATAGAGTTTGATATAATTAAGTTTTTCCAAAGATATACATAAAAACAAATTCTTGCTATTTTAGTTCCCATAAAATGAAAGATGAGTAATAAAACCCCACTTTTATCATGGGTTGAAATTGATAAAAAAGTTGTACATTTGTTTTTCTAACTAAAACACGCGGACAAGCAAAAGGCACAAGCATTCCATGCGCCCTTTGCCCAACGCTATCTATCTGCTAAAGAAATGAAACAATATTTAGATTTACTGCAACGCGTGCTGAATGAAGGCGTGCGAAAAGAAGACCGCACGGGAACGGGAACCATCAGTATTTTCGGGCACCAGAGCCGCTACCCGATGAGCGACGGTTTTCCGGTGCTGACAACCAAAAAACTCCATTTAAAATCGATTGTTCACGAACTGTTGTGGTTCCTGAACGGCGATACCAACATAAAATACCTCAACGATAACGGCGTGCGCATCTGGAACGAATGGGCCGATGAGGATGGCGATTTGGGGCATATCTACGGCTACCAGTGGCGCTCGTGGCCCGATTATAACGGCGGGCATATCGACCAGATTTCGGAGGTTGTGCGTACCCTGAAAGAAAATCCCGATTCGCGCCGCATCATCGTCAGCTCGTGGAACGTGGCCGATATTCCCAATATGAAGCTCCCGCCCTGCCACGCGTTTTTTCAGTTTTATGTGGCCGACGGCAAACTCAGTTTGCAGCTCTACCAACGCAGCGCCGATGTGTTTTTGGGCGTTCCGTTCAACATTGCATCATATGCATTACTGCTGAAGATGATGGCGCAGGTAACCGGTTTGCAGGAAGGCGATTTTATCCACACCTTTGGCGATGCGCATATTTATTTGAACCACCTTGAGCAGGTGAACCTGCAACTTTCGCGCGAGCCGCGCCCGTTGCCGCAAATGAAAATAAATCCGGATGTAAAGGATATTTTCTCGTTTAAATTCGATGATTTTGAGTTATCGGATTACGATCCGCATCCGCATATAAAAGGCACGGTCAGCGTCTGACGATATTGGGTGATGCGATTTCCGAATCGCATAAAAAGGAAAAAGATGAACAGCAAAACAACGAACTTCAAATCAACCAACTCCACTCCTTCCTCTTTGGGAGGATTAAGGGCGGCCATCATCGTCGCCATTGACGAACAAAACGCCATTGGCCGCAACGGCGATTTGCTTTGCCATTTGCCCAACGATTTAAAGCACTTTAAAAACATCACTTCGGGGCACACCGTGGTGATGGGACGGCGAACGTATGAATCGTTGCCGAAAGGCGCGCTGCCCAACCGCACCAATATCGTGATTACATCCGATAAACCGGAAAATTACCCCGGTTGCATTGTGGTTCGCTCTCTCGAAAAGGCTTTTGAAAAGGCGCCAGCAGATAAAGAAATTTTCATTATCGGCGGAGGGCAATTGTATCGTTCATCGTTGGAATTTACCGATAAGTTATACCTCACACGCATCCACCACACGTTTGAAGACGCCGACACATTCTTTCCTGAAATCAATTTCAACGAATGGGAATTGCTTGAAAAAGAAGAACACAAAGCAGATGAGAAGCATACATTGGATTATACGTTTGAGGAGTATATAAGAAAGGAGAACTAAATGAAACGAATTTTCTTCGCCATCTTTTTTGTTTTAATTACCTGTTTATCTTTTTCTCAGGAGATAACACAAGACAGCCTGAAGAAAAACCTGAATTCTTCTTTGACCCATATTTACAAAGAAACACTCCTTCGCCCCGGCCGGGTTACGGTGGACAGCATCGCTTGGGATAATCGCAAAAAGTCCGTCGAGTTCCACACCAACCTCTCGCTTTCTTACCTGCCGATGCGCGAAAACACCTTACAACTTATTTACGACAGCGTGCGGTATTACCTGCCTCCGGCACAAAAGAAATACCGCATCGGCGTGTTTTCCGACGGACAGGAAATCAGCACGCTTGTTCCCAATTATCATCGGAAAACGGCGAAAGATAAAAACCGGATGATTTCGCACAACGTGAAAACACCGCTCGTAACCAACATTTCATCGCCGGAAAATACGTTCAAAAAAGGGTTAAGCAACAACCACATCGCCCTTTGGCAAAGCCACGGATGGTATTACGAGCAAAAACTCGGCCGGTGGGAATGGCAGCGCGCACGCATTTTTCAAACGGTAGAAGATTTGTACACGCAAAGTTACGTGCTGCCGTTTTTAACGCCGATGCTGGAAAACGCGGGCGCCAACGTGCTGATGCCGCGCGAACGCGATTACAACACAACCGAAATAATTATCGATAACGATAACGGCACGGATTACGCCGAAACCAACGGAAAAGAACGTTGGCGGCAAACCGATTCTGCCGGATTCGCGAATCCTAAAAAGATTTATTTCGACGGCGAAAACCCGTTCCGGATGGGGACAGCGCGACAGGTAAATACCGTTTCGCGCGATGCGGAGAGCCTTGCGACGTGGACACCCGATATTCCCGAAAAAGGAAAGTACGGCGTGTATGTTTCCTACCAAACCGTAAAAAACAGCACGGAAGACGCGCTTTACAGCGTGCATCACGCCGGCGGGCGAACCGATTTCGCAGTCAACCAAACAATGGGCGGCGGCACGTGGATTTTTCTCGGATATTTCAATTTCAACAAAGGCCAAAACCAC
>JAUNRY010000236.1 GCA_030539475.1 Bacteroidia bacterium
TAGCCGAGCTCGACAAATCTCAGCAAGATCCTCATTTTGTATTCGATGCGGATAAATACGTAAACAGAGTTCCCGCAAAAAAACACGATCATTTTCTTATCCCCGGCGGCACCATACATTGTTCTGGAAAAGACACACTCGTACTCGAAATCAGTTCAACCCCCAATATCTTCACTTTTAAATTGTGGGATTGGCAACGGCTTGGACTGGATGGAAAACCCCGTCCCATAAATATTGAACGTGGAAAAAAAGTTATAGCATGGGAAAGGGATACCGAATTTACATACAATGAACTCGTGAACAGAGTGGAGGTTTTAAATGAAACCGATACTGTATGCGAAGAAAAAACGGGTTTACACAAGAATGAATTTATTGAAACAAGAAGACATATATTTACCGACAAAGTTACACATTACACCCAAAATTCGGTGAACGTATTGAATTTAGTGGACGGCGATTCTGTAATTGTTGAAAGCCTGAACGGTGAATTCGAACCATTTATCATCCACTATGCCGAAACTTTTATTGTACCTGCTGCCGTAAAAGCCTACACAATCCGCCCCTATGGCAGTTCACAGGGAAAAGAGTGTATTACTGTCAAGGCGTCGGTAAGATTTAACGCATAAATACAATGAATACTTCAAGAAAATCTAATGTTTTGGCTCCCATTGCCGCTTTTTTCGGATTCTTCATTATGGGATTCGTAGACATAGTGGGTATTGCCACTAACTACGTCAAAAACGATTTTCATCTTTCGGCAGGTGCTGCCGGAACATTGCCCATGATGGTATTTCTTTGGTTTGCCATATTTTCCATTCCCACCGGAATTCTGATGGGAAAAGCGGGAAGAAAAAAAACGGTATTGCTTGCGCTTGTCCTTACAAGTGCGGCAATGCTCATGCCATTTCTTCTTTACACTTTTTACGCGGTACTCTTCGCCTTTATCCTGCTGGGCATTAGCAACACCATTTTGCAGGTATCACTAAATCCGTTGGTGGCAGCCATGTTCGATAAGCAGAAAACGGCGAGTATTCTCACGTTGGGGCAATTTATCAAATCGGTTTGTTCGTTTTTCGGGCCTATAGTTGCCGGCTTTACGGCCAGTCAATTCGGCGATTGGAAACTGACATTTGTTGTATTCGCGGTTGTTTCCGTGCTATCCGTCCTTTTGCTTGCATTCTCCAAAGTTGAAGAAGTAGGATTCGAAAGCACACCCGCAACATTTGGCGGCTCATTGAAATTGTTGAAAAACAAGTTTATTCTTCTTTGTTTTCTGTGTATTTTTTTAATTGTAGGGTTCGACGTGGGATTGAATGTATCTATTCCCGAACTTCTGATGAAACACGCCGGACTTTCGCTCGAAAGTGCCGGTTACGGCAACAGTGTTTATTTTGCAGCTAAAACAACCGGAGCTTTTTTGGGTGCACTCCTTCTGTTAAAGATAAAGCCGATGAGGTACCTGATTGTTTCGCTCATTGTGGCGCTGATGGCTTATTTATCCCTTATGTTTATACACGATGTGTGGAGTTTGCGGATATTAATCTTTGTGTTGGGTTTTGCCGGCGCCAACGTTTTTTCCATTATTTTTTCTTTTGCGTTGCAGCGTGCTCCTTCCCGTTCCAACGAGATATCGGCGCTCATGATTATGGGCGTTGTAGGTGGTGCAATTATTCCCTTTATACAAGGTTTGATAAACGATGGAGTTGGCTTTGTGGCGGCATTATCGGTAATCTTTGTGTGCCTGGTATTTATTCTTATTTTCACTTTTAATCTCAAAAAAGATGTTCAGTAACGATTCGCGAACCGTTTTAACGCTCGATGCCGGAGGCACAAACTTTGTTTTTTCCGCCATAAAAAATAACGAAGAAATTGTTGTTCCCCTCAGCTTGCCGGCACATCCCGATAATTTGGAAAAATGCCTCGCTTCGTTGGTGGAAGGATTTGGTAAAGTATTGGAAAATTTGGATACTCCGCCCGTAGCCATTAGTTTTGCTTTTCCCGGACCGGCGGATTACGAGAACGGTATTATCGGCGATTTGCCCAATTTCCCGGCATTTCGTGGAGGTGTCGCGTTGGGCCCCTACCTGGAAGATAAATTTGGATTACCCGTATTTATTAACAACGACGGCAATCTGTTTGCTTACGGTGAAGCATTGGCGGGAGCATTACCCCAAGTTAATAAATTACTCGAAGAAGCGGGCAATCCCAAAAGGTACCGCAACTTGCTTGCCGTGACACTGGGTACCGGATTTGGTGGCGGAGTGGTAATAAACAATGTGTTGCTCACCGGCGATAACGGTTGCGGTGGAGATGTATGGCTCTCGGCAAACAAATCCGATAACGGGCTCATTGCCGAAGAAGGAGCAAGTATCCGTGCCGTAAAACAAGAATACGCGAAACTGGCGGGAGAAAATAAAGATATCACTCCCAAGGAGATTTTTGAAATTGCCGAAGGCACAATGCCCGGCAATAAAGAGGCAGCGATAAAAAGTTTTGAAAAATTGGGAGAAATTGCCGGTTTCACTATTTCCGAGTCACTTAATATTGTGGATGGAATAGTTGTTATAGGCGGAGGCATCGCCAATGCGCACAAGTATATTTTACCCGCGACGATTCGTGAAATGCACGGCTTCAGGAAAACCGTAAAAGGAGAAGTTTTTCCCCGGCTTCAAATGAAAGCCTACAACCTGGAGGATGAAGGTGAATTAAGGGAGTTTTTGAAAAATGAATCGAAAAATGTTTTAATTCCCGGAAAAAACACCTCTTTGCCGTACCACGTGAAAAAGAAAACCGGCCTTAAAATCAGCAAGCTGGGAACAAGCGAAGCTGTAGCTTTGGGAGCGTATAATTATGCGTTGAGAATGTTAAATTCAAATCTTAAAACAATAAAATGAAAAAAATAGTCATTTTACTTTATCTTAGTTTGTTTGTTAGTATTATTAAAGCTCAAACCGTCTGGTCAATCGGACAAAAAAACAACAGCGCAGCTGAGTTTGCGTTAGCACCCGATAAATACCATGATTTTCTGAAAAATGATTTCGGGTGGGAAAACAAAAGTTACGTAATTGGTTTTTCATCTCCCCAAGCAGATTTCCCTTACATTCTTCCCGGACCCGCCGATCAATGGGGGGGAACCGGTGGTTTATCGGGAATAAGAACTCATGTTTTCAATATTCTGTTTAAAATGCCGGAAATGCCTGACAATACCAATTTTAAATTCGTAATCGATTTGTTGGATACACAAGGGGAAATTCCACCGCTTTTTAAAGTGATTGTAAATAATCGTTCGTTTTATTATAAACTTCCTCCAGGAGGAACCGATGTGTCTCTCACCGGAGATTTCACGAATGCAAAAAAACACACCATTGAAATTCCTGTTTCTACCCTCATAAGAAAAGGAGGAAACACCATTAGCCTGTCAAGTATCGAAGGTTCATGGATAATTTTTGATGCCATAAGGCTCATTTCGTCGAAACCGCTAAAATATCAACCCGTTAACAAAGTGTTTGTGAGAAGTATATCTGTGGCAGAGTACGAAACTGCACATCCCGATGCTCAACCGCTTTTGGTCGATGTTGAGCATCTGAAAGGCCATCCTGAACTCACTGTAAAACTAGATAATAAAACTATTTTATCGCAAAAATTGGAAACCGGAAGATATGTGTTTGAGGCTCCCATGCCTGTGGTAAAAA
>JAUNRY010000237.1:0-1110 GCA_030539475.1 Bacteroidia bacterium
AATGAGCAACTCACAACCACACATCGGCATTTTCGGCCGCCGCAATTCCGGCAAGAGCACGCTGATAAACCTGCTCACCGGACAAGACACCGCCATTGTTTCCGATAAACCGGGAACAACAACAGACCCCGTGAAAAAATCGATAGAGATTTTTGGAGTCGGGGCAACGGTACTCATAGACACCGCCGGAATTGACGATGTGGGCGAGCTGGGAAAAAAACGCATCAACAAATCGCTGCAAGCGATAAAAAATGTGGATTGCGCCGTTTTAATTCTTGCCGGAAACCAGTTCGGGCAATACGAACTCGATTTAATTCGTCAGTTTGAAAAGTTCAACACGCCCTTTCTCATCCTGCACAACAAGAAAGATATCACCAAAATAGCCTCGCACACCAAAACCGTTATCAAACGGCACACCAAGGCAAAAGTCATCGATTTCAGCGCGAAAAACCCGAAAGACGCCGACAAACTCATCAACGCGCTCAAAAAAATCATTCCCGAAAACTCCAAACAGAGCCAATCGCTCATTGGCGATTTGGTAAAACCAAAAGATATCGTGTTGCTCATCACGCCCATCGACAGCGAAGCGCCCGAAGGACGCCTGATTTTGCCCCAAAACCAAACCATTCGCCACGCGCTGAACAACGATTGCATTACAATTGTTTTAAAAGAAACGGAACTGGACGATTTTCTCAAACTCGGCATCACACCTGCCCTCGCCATTACCGACAGCCAAGCCTTCGGCTATGTGGCCAATAGGATTCCCGAAAACGTGCCGCTCACGAGTTTCAGCATCTTGTTCGCCCGTCAGAAAGGCGATTTCGGGGCATATTTGCAAGGCACAACCCATATTTCGGAACTGAAAGACGGCGATAACATCCTCATTCTGGAAAGCTGCACGCACCAAACAAGTTGCGACGATATCGGCCGGGTAAAAATCCCGAACCTCTTGCAAAAATTCACGGGCAAAAAATTGTCGTTTACTTTCGTAAGCGGATTATCGGAAATTAGCCCCGACAATTACGCGCTTGTCATCCAATGCGGCGGCTGTATGGTTACGCGCAAGCAACTGATGAACCGGCTGAAACCGTTTTCCGAAAACAACATTCC
>JAUNRY010000237.1:1210-3588 GCA_030539475.1 Bacteroidia bacterium
CGGCATTTTTGAACGCGCCACCCAAATTTTCAACACAACTAAAAACAAAACGCAATAAATGAACGCACATCCCTACATCGTTTTCGATTTCGACGGAACCATCGCCGACAGCATCGACCTCGGCTTCCGCATCTTCAACCGCATTGCGCCGGAATACAACCTGCAGCAAGTAGATGAAGAAATCAAAAAGGAAATCGTAACGAAACACACGCAGGAACTCCTCAAAAAATACGGCATCAGCCACCTCAAAGTCATTACGCTGCTGCTGCGTTTGCGCAAAGAATTCACGCAGCACATCGATGAAATTACGCTCATTGCCGGAATGGAGCAGGCGCTGTACGACATCAAAAACGCGGGGCTGCGCATCGGCATCCTCACCTCCAACTCCGTGGTGAATGTGCGCAAGGTGATGGAAAAATACGGACTTTCGCCCATCATCGATTTCGTTTACAGCGGCAAAAGCCTTTTGGGCAAAGACAAAGTCATCCGCAGTATGCTCAAAAAGGAAGTCATTTCGCCCGACAACGTGATTTACGTGGGCGACGAAACCCGCGATGTGGAAGCCTCCAAAAAAGCCGGCATCCCCGTTGTGGCCGTGCCCTGGGGATTCAGCAGCCGCCAGTTGCTGGAAGCGGCCAAGCCCAACGAAATTGCCGATGAACCCGCCTCGCTGCTGGAGTGCGCGTGGCGGCTGCTAAACATTGAACCGAAAGCCGTTCCGCAATGAACACCGGTTCCGCCTTGCAGGGAAATGAGTTGTCGAAAGAGAACCTGACACAGCTTTTATCGATAACCGGCGACGATGAAATGGTGCTTTTTGGTCACGCTGCAAAAATAAAAGCGGAAAGCGTGGGCAACACCGTGTACTTGCGCGGATTGATTGAATTTTCCAACATTTGCGAAAAAAACTGCTACTATTGCGGCATTCGTCGCGATAATTCCGAGACACACCGATATTGCCTTACCGATGACGAAGTGCTGGAAGCCATACGTTTCGCGCACGAAAACGGGTTCGGCTCCGTGGCCATTCAGAGCGGCGAACTTTCATCGGACGCGTTTACGCGAAAAATCGATTTCCTGCTGAAAGAAGCGATGCGCATCACCAACGGCGAAATCGGCATCACGCTTTCGTGCGGCGAACAGTCGGAAGAGGTGTATCGCCGGTGGTTCGAGAGCGGCGCGCAGCGATATCTGCTTCGCATTGAATCATCTTCGCAGGAATTGTACGAAAAAATCCACCCGAAGAACGAAGTTCACAGTTTCAAAAACCGGCTGGACGCCCTCGAACGGCTAAAAAAATGCGGTTATCAGGTGGGGACGGGCGTAATGATCGGACTGCCGTTCCAAACCACGGAACACCTGGCAAACGACCTGCTGTTTATGAAACAATTCGATATCGATATGTGCGGAATGGGGCCGTACATCGAGCACGCGCACACCCCGCTCTACGAACATCAATCGCAACTTCTTCCGTTGCAGGAACGGTTCAACCTGAGCCTGAAAATGGTGGCGCTGCTCCGCATCCTGATGCCCGACATCAACATTGCCGCCACCACCGCCCTGCAAACCATCGAAAAAAACGGCCGCGAACGCGCCATCCAAATCGGCGCCAACGTGCTGATGCCCAACATCACCCCCAAACACTACCGCGACGATTATTTTCTCTACCAAAACAAACCCGTTTCGCAACACAGCAACGAAGACGATTTAAAGTTTCTGGAACAGCAATTGAAAAATATCGGCCACGAGATTGGGTATTTCAGGCAGGGGAATTCCAAGCATTATAAAAAAACTGAAAAGTAATTCACCTGCGCATACTATTAATGAATACCCGCTCAGATACTCCATAGGCTTGGAAAGCCATATTTCCATAACCGTGGGCGGATATAATCGCCTGCGGCAAAACAGCCCCACGAAATTCCGCCCGAAGTGGCGGTACTAACAACTGGGTGAGTGTCCCCTTTCGAGACGGGTTAAGCTAACAACGGATACTCATTACAGTTTCTTACTTTAAAAACTTTCGGTTGACAAACATTTATTATGATTTTTTTGATTAACTTGCGGGCGAAAATATTTTCACAAAAAAACATCAAAACATTCGTAAATGACTTTTGATTTGGATGTATTTACGAAAGTTTATTTCGTAAAATTAGACGTTAGCAGCAAGTAAAACCGACACCAATGAAAATAAAAAAGAGCGACATTGAACAAACAAATGAGTTAAACGACCTTTTGTATGACTTAATAGAAAAATACTATCCCGACTATGACGATGATAGTTTTGATAATCTTGATGTAGTAACTCAAACCTTTGCGTTAATTATAGATGCAGACGGACAAATAAACAATGGAGGAATCATTCAGTTTATTGACAATGG
>JAUNRY010000238.1 GCA_030539475.1 Bacteroidia bacterium
GGAAAATGGTGAGCAGGAAACGTTAGAAATTGAACTGGAAACCATTACCCATGCCGAAGAAATAAAATCGTCGCTTTTCACCGTTACGAGCTTATTCTCAGGAGAAAATGACACGGTTGAGCAAAAGCTGAAGTCGGCAACGGAAACGTTGAAAAATATCCAACATGTTTTTACGCAAGCCGTAGAATTAGCTCAACGCGTAGAATCCGCATACATCGATTTAAAAGATGTGCGGATTGAGTCGGAAAAGTATTTCGAAGAAATTGAATTTAACGCCGATAGACTGCAATTTGTGGAAGAACGGCTGAGCGTGATTTACGATTTGCAAAAAAAACATTCCGTAAAATCGGTGGAAGAATTATTGCAAATTCAAGCCGAATTGGATGAAAAGTTGCAAAATATCACGTCGCTGGATGAAAAAATAGAGCTACTCGAAAAAGAGGTATCCGGCAAGCAAAAGGTAATGCTGCAGCAAGCCGATGTGCTGAGCCAAAAAAGGAAATCGGCAACCGCTTCCATAGAAAAGCAACTAATCGGAAAACTGAACTACTTGGGAATGCCCAATGTGCGTTTCAAGTGCGAAATCGCACCTAAAAACCACCCCGATATCACCGGAAACGACACCGTGAACTTCCTTTTCTCCGCAAACAAAAACGCGGCCATGCTGCCCGTTTCCCAAACCGCCTCCGGCGGAGAAATATCACGATTGATGCTTTGCCTGAAATCGATGATTGCGGGAGCAGCAGCCCTGCCAACCGTTATTTTCGATGAAATTGATTCGGGAACTTCGGGCGAAATTGCCGATAAAATGGGCGAAATTATGCGCCAAATGGGCAAAGAAATGCAGGTGATTGCCATTACGCACCTGCCGCAAATCGCCGCCAAAGGTTCGGGACATTACAACGTTTACAAAGGAGATAGCGCGGAAAGCACCGCAACGTATATGCGTAAATTATCTGAAAACGAACGTGTGTTGGAAATTTCGCGAATGCTCAGCGGCGCTGAGATTACGGCACAAGCGGTTGAAAATGCCAAGGTGATGCTGGGCCCCTCCCCAGCCGTCCCCGCAAGGGAGGGAGCGGACTTCGATTTTATTGTTGAGTAGGAGATTGAGCAGTTCCACAAAAGAGTCTAAATGTCAAATAGTCTTTTTTGTCTGTCTTGGCTCTTTGTTCCTGGCTCTAAAAGTCTTAAAAGAAAATGAAAGAAAAAGAAATGATTTTCGGCATTCGTGCCGTGATAGAAGCGGCGGAAGCCGGAAAAGACATCGATAAAGTGCTCGTGAAACGCGAGTTGTCGGGCGAACTTTTTAAAGAATTGCAAGAAGTATTGCGCCGATACGAAATACCGATGCAGAAAGTTCCCCTAGAGCGGATAGATAGGATTACGCGTAAAAACCATCAGGGAGTTATCGCTTTCACCGCGGCAGTTACGTACCAGAAACTGGAACAAGTTATCCCGTTTTTGTACGAGCAGGGCAAAAATCCGCTTATAACTGTGCTCGACGGAATTACCGATGTGCGCAACTTTGGCGCCATTGCCCGCACGTGCGAAGTAGCCGGCGTGGATGCCATCGTAATTCCTGCACGCGGAAGCGTATCGGTGAATGCCGACGCCATTAAAACTTCGGCCGGAGCGCTGCATACCATCCCTGTTTGTCGCGAAAATAATTTGAAAGAAGCGATTGTGTTTCTGAAAAATAGCGGCATAAAAGTGGTGGCCGCTACCGAAAAGGCCGCCCAAAATTACACCGAAACCGATTATCGCGATCCCATAGCCATTTTAATGGGTTCGGAAGACGAAGGCGTTTCGCCCGAAATTCTTCGCGTATGCGATGAGTTGGTGAAGATTCCGCAGTACGGAAACATACAATCTTTGAACGTTTCGGTGGCGGCGGGTGTTATGATATACGAAGCAATAAGACAACGAAATAATTAATTTATTAATGTGCCAATATGCCAATATAAGAAATCTATTGTCTTGGTTCTTGGCGCTATAATCTAAAAACAAAATGAAAAAAGTAATTACATCCAAACAGGCGCCGGCGGCAATCGGGCCATACAGCCAGGCAATTGAAGCCAACGGAATGGTATTTTTATCGGGGCAGCTTCCCATAGACTGCACAACGGACAATTTCGTTTGCGGCAGTGTAAAAGAGCAAACAGAGCAATGTTTTATCAACATCAAAGCAATTTTATCGGAAGCAGGATTAAGCATTGATAACATTGTGAAAACCACCGTATTTTTATCGGATATGGAAAACTTTGCCGAAATGAACGGAGTGTACGAAAAACAATTCAGCGGAGCATTTCCCGCCCGTTCGGCATTCGCCGTTAAAGCCTTGCCGAAAGACGCTTTGGTGGAGATTGAAGTAATAGCGGCGCGGTGAGAACGCTGGGAAACGTAATTTGGATTGTATTCGGCGGCATTTTCATTGCCGTTGAATACGTTATCGCCAGCCTGGGGTTGATGATTACGATAATTGGAATTCCTTTTGGGTTGCAATCGCTCAAACTGGCCGAGATGGCTTTGCTGCCTTTCGATAAAAAAGCGGTTCACAGCAAGAACTCTTCCGGATGTCTATCGTTGATCATGAATATCATTTGGTTTTTTATCGGCGGATTACCCATCGCGCTCACGCACTTGTTTTTTGGTGTGTTGTTTTACATTACCATTATCGGCATCCCGTTCGGAAATCAGCATTTCAAGTTGATGAAACTGGCGTTTGTTCCGTTTGGAAAGGTTGTTGTGCAAAAATAATTGTTTTTTGCCCGAATGTTTTTACCTTTGCATTTCGAAACAAACTGAGAAACCACACAATGAAACAATTGAAAACAATTGCCTTGTTATTATTATTGGGCTTTGTCGCTTTATCTTCGTGTCAGAAAGATGACACAAATCTTCCTTCCGAATTAAAATATCGTGATTTACCCGGTAAATATCAAATCACCGCTGTTCAATCGGCGCAGCTAATCGATGTAAAAGGTGATGGAATTTCATCCACTAATTTGTATCGGCAGATGTTTGAACCTAAATACATTGATGAAGAGAAAGGCACGATAAGTTATCCTATTACAGGTCCTTCGAATGCACTTACTGAAATACAGCCGATTAGTAATTGGGGACAGTCGGACATTCCCTTTGCAGTTTTTTGGTTTCCGATGCCAATTATTGAAGAGGTGGCAGATGGAACTTTAGGAAGGAAATTGGGCGGTTATACGAGTGCCTTTATCCATTGTCTTTACGAATTTGATGCTGATGACAATGTGATTTTGAAAAATATTAATGGCGACTCCCGTTTTCCTTTCAATAGATTAAAAGAACTGAAAAGAGCAAGTGCGAATGAATTTTCGCTCTTCCTGTCGTTGAACTTATTCGATTTTTCAACTAATCAATGGAAACTTACCGACGTAGTAATCACGTATAAAAAAATGGAAATATAATTTTCCTGCTTCAATTAACAAACAAAAAGGACACGATACCAGAGGCAATCGTGTCCTTTATTTTTTCTTGTATATTCAAATATCGCTTTTTATTCAAATATCGCCGGCAAATTTTCCTCCTCTTCTTCAG
>JAUNRY010000239.1 GCA_030539475.1 Bacteroidia bacterium
TTTCGGGATAACACGCCATACCGTAGGTAAACGGAATTTCGGGTTTCGTGAACGAGGAGCCATCGTATGCAATACCACTATTGAAATTGTTTACTTGCTCCTGCAGCCCGATAGCGTACGGGTGGCAATCCATTTTCCGTTGCTCGGTATCGAGTTTCTTGGTATCGCCGCGCAGCAGCAACAAATCGGTAACGCCCAGAAACGCCAGGTCGATGAGCGCGTATTCGGTTTCTTCTTTCGAGAAACCTTGCGAAATAATGTGCGGAACGGCCCTTATGCCGTATTTATTCTGTATGGCCGCCGCAATGGCCACCGATCCCGGCCGCCTGCGCACGTTTACCTTGCGGATAACCCCGCTTTCGTCTTCTTTGTAGAGATTTTCACTGTGATGCGTGGTTATGTTGATGTACTTGGGGCCAAACTCTTTTAACCGGTCGATGGTATCGAAAACCTGCTTGATGCTGTTTCCTTTCAACGGGGGAAGCAACTCGAAAGAGAAAACAGGTTTTTGCGTATCGTGTATAAGTTCTGAAATTTTCATCGTAAAACAGTTGTTGAGACACACGGCCGTGTGTCTTTACTTAAATATTGCCCTCACCAAATCCATTCCGTTGGCGTATAAAACCAACCCGATTAACAGCACCATACCCGCAATTTGGGCGTATTCCATGAACTTATCGCCGGGTTTTCTGCCGGTAACCACTTCGTAAAGTAGAAACATAACATGGCCGCCGTCCAGCCCGGGAATGGGTAGAATGTTCATAAAGGCGAGAATAACCGACAGGAAAGCCGTCATCATCCAAAACGCGTGCCAGTTCCATTGTGCCGGAAACAGGTTGCCGATTGTTCCGAAACCTCCCAGCGACGATGCGCCTTCTCGGGTGAATATATGCTTGAATTGCCCCACATAGCCTTTCAGCGTGCGCAGGCCGTATTTTATGCCGGCGGGGAAAGAGCCGAAAAACGAATAGTGGTCTGTTACCAGATACGATTGAATGTTGAATCCTAAAACCGCTGTTGTATCCAGCAGCGCGGAAGCGGTTTGAAGCTCTCCGTTCCGATAAAAATCTATGGAAATTTGTTCGCCTTTGTTCTTCTGCAGTTCGTTCCTGAAATCCATGAAAGTGGGAGTTGCCACACCGTTCACGCTCACCAGGCTATCGCCATTGGCAAGCCCCATTCTTTCCGCTTCGGAGCCTTTTTGTACCGTATTTACCACGGTGGGCACATCGTCTTTGTATCCGGCAAAGCCTTTTTTATCGCGCATGAGCTGCTGCACAAAATCGGCCGGCATCTCAATGTTTACTTCCTGTCCGTTTCTCAACACGGTAACTACCTCGGCATCGATAATCTGCGCCGCGAAATTGTCAACAACCCCGGCACGGTCTATAATCTCTTTGCCGTCGGCATACAAAAGGATATCGCCGTCCCGGAACCCGGCTCTCTCGGCGGTTTCGCTAAACTCCATACCCGATTTCACGTTGCTCATCGGAATATACGAATCGCCCCACGCAAAAACAATCATCGAATAAATAATGACCGCTAAGATGAGGTTGAAAAGCACACCGCCAACCATTACCAAAAGCCTTTGCCAAGTTGGTTTCGCGCGAAACTCCCACGGTTGTATGGGTTGAGCCAGTTGTTCCTTGTCCATCGATTCGTCAATCATTCCCGAAATTTTCACGTAGCCGCCCAGCGGCAACCAGCCCACGCCGTATTCGGTATCGCTGTTTTTGGGTTTGTACCGGAACAACGCGAACCAGGGATCGAAGAAAAGATAAAATTTCTCTACCCTGATTTTGAAGATCCTTGCGAAAAGAAAATGCCCAAACTCGTGTATAACCACAAGGATAGACAAACTAAGTATCAGTTGTAACGCTTTAATTAAAAAAGTCTCCATTAATATTTATTTATTAGTAAGAAATTAGAAGTTGGAAATCAGAAATTAGAATTATGGTTACCGAAGTACAACTAATTATCTAATGCCTAACCGTCTGTTTTGCCATTGCAAGCGCAATTCTTCGCGCCTCTGCATCGGTTTGTATGTAATCGTCCAATGAAGGATTCGGGATAAAAACAGCTTTTTGCATCGTTTGTTCAATGATGTTGCTCATTTGCAGGAAACCGATTGTGTCCTGCAAAAATAATTCTACTGCAATTTCGTTCGCAGCATTCATGATGCAAGGCATGTTGCCGCCTTGGTCAATAGCCTGATAAGCCAATTGCAGGTTGCGAAACCTATCGGTGTCGGGTTTTTCGAACGTGAGTGACGAGAGTTCAAAGAAATCAACCGGCTCAACATCCAGCGACAGCCTTTCGGGATACGAAAAAGCATATTGAATAGGCATGCGCATATCGGGCAAACTCAGTTGCGCCATTATCGACCGGTCTTTGAACTGAACCATGGAATGAATGATGGATTGCGGATGCACAACTACCTCAATTTGAGAAGGGTTTACTCCGAAAAGCCACTTGGCTTCAATCATCTCCAGGCCTTTGTTCATCAGCGTTGACGAGTCGATAGTAACTTTCGCGCCCATATTCCAGTTGGGATGATTGAGCGCCTGCTCTTTGGTTACGCGGCTTAGCTCATCCACCGAAAAGTTTCGAAACGGCCCACCCGACGCGGTAAGCAGAATTTTCTCAATAGGGTTGTTTCCTTCGCCGTTCAGGCACTGAAAAATGGCCGAATGTTCGGAATCTACGGGCAATACGGGTGCACGGTTTTCGAGCGCCAATTTAGTGATTAGTTCACCGGCTATAACCAACGTTTCCTTGTTTGCCAGCGCGATGGTTTTTCCTGCTTTTATGGCCGAAATTGTCGGTTTCAACCCGGAAAAGCCCACCATGGCCGTCAACACAACATCAATTTCCGCATCCTGCACTACTTGCTCAATGGCATCGGCGCCGGCCCAAACTTTTACCGGCAAATCCGCTAACGCGCCTTTCAAACCGGCGTATTTGGTTTCGTTGGCAATAACCACCACTTCGGGATTGAACCGGCGAGCTTGCTCAATCAGCTTATCCACCTGATTGTTGGCCACCAAAGCATACGCTTCGAAACGGCCGGGATGTTGTGAAATCACGTCCAGCGCCTGCGTTCCGATGGAGCCTGTGGAACCTAAAACAGCTATTTTTCGTTTTTGATTACTCATTAAGTGCAGTTATTGCAAAGAAACGTGCAAAGATAAATAAAAACGAGCACCCTGCCAATCCAAAAAGAGCGCGAAATGCAATTAAATGATAAATTGTTTGCTCGGATATGGGGAGAATGGGCATTGCGCGTTGAGAAGTATTGAGGAATAAGTAAAAAGTTTAAATAAATGAGTATCCGTTTGTTTGCCTCACTCGCCTAAAAGACGGCACTCAACAGCTATAAGTACCGCCACTTCGGGCGGTGTTTTTAGCTTTGTTTTACCGTAGGCGAATAAATCGCCTGCGGTTATGGAAATATGGCTTTTCAAGCCTATTGGGTAAGTAAACGGATATTCATTTTTAAATAATAACATTAGTTATCCCGAAGGGATTGAACTAAAATAGCCCTGCGTGAAACGCAGGGAAAACGGTGT
>JAUNRY010000240.1 GCA_030539475.1 Bacteroidia bacterium
TGCAAACCGGGTCGCGGTAATACTGCTCCAGGCGTTTCAGTTGAAGGAATTTTTCCACGTTTCCGTTCCACACGTTTTTGTCGGCTTCGTATTTTTCGGCCAGGGCGCGCGCATCGGTAACATGCCCTATTCCGCCGTTGTATGAGGCCAGCGCCATTTTTATACGCTCCGTTTCGTCTTCAACGGAGGAGAATAATCGGATGAGTGTTTTCAGGTACTCCGCCCCCACCCTTATATTGGTTTCGGGCTCAAAAATATCGCTCCCGTTTACACCCAGCGCGGCTGCCGTGGCGGGCATCAACCCCATTAACCCGCCGGCCCCGGCCCACGATTTTCCGTCGGGGTCAAACGTGGACTCGTAGTACGAAACCGAAGCCAGCAACCGCCAATCGACTCCGAATTGCTTGCCGTATTGCTTGAAATATTCATCCCACGGAGAAATTTGTCCGGGAGCAAACATCGTGATAAAGGTGGAGCGGTTATCGGCATGAAAGCCCTTGGCTTCTTCGAAATACCGCTTTGTCAACCGCAGGTAATTGGGTTGGAGGCTCGTGCGGCTGAACCACGCGTTGAGCGAATCGGCCAGCGCGGGCGCGTCTTTTCGCACGGCCCACGATGTGCGCTGGTCGAAACTCACCGGCATATCTATATTTATATTTATGAAGTAGGTGTGGTTTAAGCGCGCAACGTACTCATCGGCCACCGTGTATCGAATGTCGCCTGCCGACACCATCCGAATCAAATCTTCCACCACAATCGTATCTTTGTCCACATACCGCAAGTTCACTCCCCCACCCAACTCCCGGTTCAGGTTATTCATCCGCTGATCGTATTTGGAACCGCGCAACACGTACACATCCCTGCCGATAAGCTCCGTTACGTCTTTCAACACCGTATCGTTGCGCTCTGCTCTTTGCACCAGCACCTGATGCGAAATACCGGAGAGTCCGCAGTACAGAATAGAATCTTTGAGCGTGTTTTCCACAGGAACATTGAAGGCAACCACATCCCCGCGGTTGTTTTGCAGCATCGACGCCAGCATCGCCGGATTTTTCGCCACCACAATTTGCAGTTGCAGGCCATGCTCATCGGCAAAATTCTTAATCATCTCGTAATGATACCCCATCTCCTGATCGCGATAGATGAAATACGAGGTAGATGCGTTCAGCGTAATCACGCGCAGCGTATCGTTTGCGATGATTTGCGGAAAATCGTGAACCGCTTCTTTCGCTTTTTTGCAAGCCGGCAGCAACACGATAAAAAGTAACAACACCCGAAAAAATTTGCGCATACAGCTTTTATTTTCTTAATCGGGAGCAAAGATAGCAAAAATATGATATGTAATTAACAATCATTTGTTTGCTCGTTCAGAAAAATTGATTATTTTTGTGAAATATCGTCCTCTAATTCCGAAAATGTATGAAACTTCGCCTTTTTCATATTTTTCTCATTATCGGTTTATGCGCCGGCTTTTCGTTTGCAGGCGCGCAAACCAACGACTGGCGCTCTCACCTGGAGCAGCTTGCCGAGGCAGAGGAGGAATTGGACGATGCCACCGTAGAAAACATGTACCAGGAATTGACGATGCTGGAAGCCAACCCCATGAATTTGAACACGGTTTCGCGCGGACAACTGGAACGATTTCCGTTGCTGACGTTTGAACAGGCCACCAATCTCGCTGATTTTCTGGAGAGAAACCGCCCGGTTTATACCGTTTTTGAACTTCGCAACGTTTCGTACCTCGATTTTAACACGGTGGAGCTGATTTTGCCGTTTTTCTTCGTGGGCGAAACGGAAAAAACTGAACCGACGGTACGGGAAATGCTGAAACACGGGCGAAACGAAGTTCAATTGCGGTTCGATAAAACGCTGAACAAGCGTGCCGGATACGGCGAATTTTCCGACAGTATCCTGCAACGGTTTCCAAATAGAAAATACCGGGGCGAAGATTTTTATACATCGTTGAAATATTCGTTCGCGTACCGCGATAAAATTCAGTTCGGCCTGCTGGGCGAAAAAGACGCCGGCGAGCCGTTTTTCAAAAAAGATTATCCCAAAGGATACGATCATTACGGCTTTCACCTTATTGTGCGCGACATGGGAAAACTGCGAACGCTTGCCGTGGGCGATTACCGGCTCTCGTTCGGGCAGGGACTGATTCTGAACAACGATTTTTCGCTTCCCAAAGCGTGGGCCACCAACAACCTTATCCGCCGCACGCAAGGCCCGAAACGCCATTTCTCCACCGCCGAAAACGGTTTTTTCAGGGGCGCGGCCGCCGTTTTTCAAATTGACAAGGTGAGCGTTACGGCTTTTTACTCCAACAAGCGATTCGATGCCAATTTATCGAACGACGGGTTCATTACATCTTTCAAAATTGACGGCTACCACCGCACACCGGGCGAAATGGAGAAAAGGAACAACGCGCGCGAACAGGTTACGGGTGTAAACATAAACTACCGCAAAGAACAGTTTCAAATCGGGTTAAGCGGAATTTACCATGCTTACAACCGTACATATCACCCTACTGTTCAGGAATATAACTATTACTACCTGCGCGACTCTTCCAACATGAACGCCAGCATCGATTACTCGTACCGGTTTCGCCGCTTATCGTTTGCCGGCGAGGCAGCCATGGCCAAAAACAAAGCCGTAGCAACCACCAATATGCTGCAGTATTCGCCGTCGAACCTGCTTTCTTTGTCGGTGCTGTACCGCTACTTCCCCATTTCGTACAACGCCATGCACGCGCGGGCGTTTTCCGAAACGGCGCGTGTGCAGAACGAAAGCGGGTTGTACGTGGGCGCCACCTTTAGCCCGTTGCGAAGAATATCCGTAACAAGTTACATCGATGTTTTTCGGTTCCCGTGGGTGAGAAGTCAGGTGGACAAGCCGTCGAAAGGGGTGGAGTTGTATGTGCTGTCGACTTACACCGTGAACAGGAACTCCAATATCGAACTGCGCTACCGGTACAAGCAACGCGAACAAAACGCCCGCTATCCCGATGAAAATTCCCGAGCCGTACTGCCCCAAAACACGCAAAAAATAAGGCTTCGGTACAACAACACACTCAACAGCGGATGGAATTTCAGAACCACCTTAGATGCCGCTTTGTACAGCCAAAAGCACTTCCCACAGGAGACAGGATACATGCTGTCGCAAAATATCGGTTACCGCGGAAGCGACAAAATTCGGGGCGATTTCTACGCCGGATACTTCAGCTCCGAATCCTTTGCCGCCAGGCTTTATTCGTACGAGAGAAACATTTTGAGCACGTTTTACATGCCGTCGTTTTACGGTGAGGGGATGCGGTTGGCGTTGTCGGGGCGATACGATTTTACTTCGCGTTTGTCTTTTTCCGTAAAAATGGGGCATACCCGTTATTTCAACCGCGAAACCATCGGCTCCGGCACGGAATTAATTGATGGCAACAGCCGCACCGATGTGTTTACGTATCTGCGGTGGAGGTTTTAATTAATGGTTACACAGAGAGCGCAGAGGCAGCACAGAGTTCACAGAGACATCTGGCATGTAATTTATATTACAAATCATCGTGAAAAAATT
>JAUNRY010000241.1 GCA_030539475.1 Bacteroidia bacterium
AAAATGTCGCCTTCCAGGCGAGTTAGGCATACAAACGGATACTCATATAATCTAATATCTCACTGGCTAATGTCTGATATCTATTATCTGACATCTGTCATCAATTTGTTAATTCTCCCAACTCATTTACATAAAAGTAGTTAACTTTTTTATCTTTCCCGAACCATACCCGTAATTTCATTGTTACGAATGTTGAAGCTAATGTTTTATCATTTTAAAAGTTACGGTTATGTTTACGACAATGCGCAAAATCGGTACAATCCTGATTATACTTTTGGCGCCCGCCTCGTTCTCGGTTTTTTCACAGAATAATTCCGGAGGAAATTCTTTCGAAGTGAAGAATTTCGAACAGTTGAAACCGCTTCTGCATCAGCAAAACGATACGCTTTACGTTGTCAATTTCTGGGCAACCTGGTGTGCTCCGTGTGTGAAAGAAGTTCCCTATTTTGAGCAAATCGGGCAGAAATACAACAATCAAAAAGTAAAAGTCCTTATGATTAGCATGGATTTTCCCAATCAGGCGGAAAGCCGTCTCGCCCCTTTTATGGAGAAGAATAAGATGAAGAACCGGGTTATTCTGCTCAACGATCCCCGTCAGAATAAATGGATTCCGCAAGTGAGCGAAGAATGGACAGGAGCCATTCCGGCTACACTGGTTTATCGGAATAACGAGAGGGAATTTTATCAAAAGGAATTCACTTTTGACGAACTTGATGAGATAATTCAATCAAAATTAAATAAATAGTTTCAAACATTTTAATTACTTACAGCAATGAAAAAACAATTATTTACTATTGCATTCGCAGTGTTATCATTAGCGCTGTTTGCAGCGCAGCCCATTGAGGTTGGAGAAAAAGCGCCTTCGTTTTCCCTGAAAGGCGTGGACGGAAAAACCGTTTCTTTGTCGGATTACAGCAATGAAAAAGGTGTAATTCTGATTTTTACTTGCAACACCTGTCCTGTTGTGGTAGCAAACGAAGACAGAATAATTGCCTTGCATAATGAATTTGCAGCGAAAGGATTTCCGGTAGTGGCCATCAATTCGAACGATCCCGGTGTATCGGCAGGTGATTCCTTCGATAACATGAAAGTGCGGGCAGAGGAAAAATCATTCCCGTTTCCCTACCTTTTCGATGAACAACAAGCCGTGCTCCCTACTTATGGCGCGACACGCACTCCCGAAGTATTTCTTCTGAAAAACAACGGCGATGAATTTGTGGTAGCCTATACCGGCGCTATCGATGACAACGCCAACAATGCAGATGATGTTGAAGAGAAGTTTTTGTACAATGCGATAAATGCCGTGCTTGCCGGAAACAGTCCCAATCCGGCGGTTACCAGAGCAGTAGGATGCGGTATAAAGGTGAAAAAATAAAAAATGAATTTTTATTCCCGGTAAATGCTCCGTAATTGTTGAAAGTTACGGAGCATTTTTTATTTTGAACGTGAATTTCTTTTGAGAGAAATAGCTGAAAATAGTACAAATAAGGGTTACCACCATTTTCGATGGGGTAGGATAGAGATGCAGCACTTCCACCAGCAATTTTAATCCGAAATAATTTATGAACAGGTTCACACCCACAACAACCATATAACGAACCAGTTGCTCGCGGCCGCGCATTTGAGATGCTGTGAAAGTAACGTATTTTTGCAGGAGAAATCCACTCAGTAACGTTACCGGAAACACCACCAGCAGTGCGGCAATGTGCGGGCTTACGGCAGTAAAACCCAATTCCACCACTTGCTTGCGGAAAATAAAGTTGTAGGTAACAAAATATAGCAACCAGTCGAAAACCAGGTTGGCTGCGCCGCTTACGCCGTAACGAAAAAACTGTAAACTGAAAAAGCGCTTGAAAGGCGGATAGAAAAAATCGATAACATTGCCTATAAATTTTCCCGTGAGCACTAAAATTTTTCTCATTCTTTTCTGTTTTAGTGCTTTAAATATTGATGCAGATAATAAATACAACCGCCAACAATAAACCTGCCATCGACGTAAGTTTAAGGTAAGGATCGAGTTCGCGGCCTTTTTTCTTGTGCACTTGGGTTAAAATGTAGAATTGAAACAGAAAAACAATAACGTACAGGTATCGATACCAAGGCGATGGAGCATACATGTAGCTGTACTGCAAAAAACAGGTGAACATGCCGAAAGTGAGTAGCGTGTGGTAGATTTTGGCGTTCTTTAGTCCCAGTTTGGAGGCTACGGTAATTTTGCCCGAAGCGCGGTCGTTCTCTATGTCGCGCATGTTGTTCACATTGAGAATCATGGCGCTGATAAAACCCAGTCCTACCGATGGCAAAACCGGTTGAAAATCGAATGAATGAATGTGTAAAAAGTAGGTGCCGATAACCGCCACGGGGCCGAAAAACAAGAAAGCGAAAAAATCGCCCCAACCCACGTAACCGTACGCGTACTTACCGATGGTATAGAACAATGCCGATAAAATGCAAATCAGTCCGATACCGAGAAGAATGAAAACAGACGATTGCGTGTAATGTTCAGCAGAATATAAAACCAAGGTAAGCCCAATAGCGGCAACAATTCCAATAAATATCCCGATAGCCGTTTTCATCTGCCGCGGCGATATTTTTCCGCTTTGCACGGCTCGTGTCGGGCCTTGCCGCTTTCCCGTGGTATCGGTTCCTTTTTGGTAATCGCCCAAATCGTTTGCCAGGTTAGACAGAATTTGTATGGACACGGCTAACGCCAATGCTAACGCAAAAGTGGTTGCCGAGAAATGTCCCTCGTGCCAAGCAAGCCCCGATGCCAATAGTACCCCTGCTGCCGCCAGAAAAAGCGTGCGAAGACGAAAAGCAGAGAGCCAGTTTTGTATTTTCGTCATGTTTATCGTTTAAGAGGTATCCGTAATTCACTTATCGGGTATAGACATTCTTGTCTGTGGGCTTTTTAATTAAAACAGACAAAAACAGACAAGAATGTCTGTTAACCCGCATCATCACACCTCGTTAATTTTAATACGCCCGTGCGAAAACTACCCGTTGCACCGATGGTTTTCCCGTAACCATACACACGCCCGGCGTTTTGTCGCCTTCCAGCGGGATGCAGCGGATGGTGGCTTTGGTTTCGTTTTTGATTAATTCTTCGGTTTCGGGCGTGCCGTCCCAATGGCAAAGCAGGAATCCGCCTTTTTCAATTTCCACTTTAAACTCGTCGTACGAATTGATTTCGCGGGTAACCGACGTGCGGTAATCTACGGCTTTTTTGTAGATATTTTCCTGAATTTCGTCCAGCAGGTTTTTAATATATTCTTCGATGCCGTCGCACGAAAGCGTTTCTTTTGCGAGCGTATCGCGACGCGCCACTTCCACGGTGTTGTTTTCCAAATCGCGTCCGCCCATCGCCAAGCGCACGGGTACGCCTTTCAGCTCGTATTCGGCAAACTTCCATCCCGGTTTTTTGTTGTCGGAATTGTCGTATTTAACACTTACTCCCAACGCTTTCAGGCGTGAAACTATACCGGCCACTTTTTCGTCGATTTGTTTCAATTGTTCTTCATTCCGATAAATGGGAACGATAACCACCTGATA
>JAUNRY010000242.1 GCA_030539475.1 Bacteroidia bacterium
AAATTAGAAATTAGAAGCCGGAAGTTTTGTCCGTTATCGGACATCGGTCATCCGTCATCATTTATTAATCCTTTTATTCAGCACCCAAACGTTGAGCGATTCGCTCTTGAACATGGGCGAGTCGGATGAATATTGCAAGTATTCCTTGGCGTACATAATGGTGGCTGCAAGGGCCGCCATCATGGCTTCGTCGTCCGATTCGAGCATATCGGTAGTGAAAACCGAATCTACCCAACGGGTGGTGTAGCTGGCGTCGAGAAATTCCTTGCTTCTTAGCACGGTACGGCAAAACGGAATGGTAGTTTTAAGTCCCGAAATTGAAAATTCTTTCAAGGCTTTCATCGTTTTTTCGATACAATCTTCCCGATTATCGCCGTGAACAATGATTTTTGCAATCATGGAATCGAAATAGGGCGTAACTACCGAAAAATCTTTCACGCCCGTTTCAATGCGGATGTGGTCGCCGTGCGGGAAAAAAATTCGTTCAATAAATCCGGTTTGCGGGCTGAAGCGGTTTTGCGGGTCTTCGGTATTCACGCGGCACTCAATGGCCCATCCATCGAATTTGATGTGGCGTTGTTTCAGTTTTAGTTTTTCGTTCATGGCAATGCGGATTTGCCACTCAATGAGATCTACACCTATAATCATTTCCGTTACAGGATGTTCTACCTGAATGCGGGTGTTCATTTCCATGAAATAATACGAGCCGTCTTCGTCGAGAATAAACTCGATGGTTCCGGCGGAATAATAGCCGATGGCTTTGGCAAATTTTACCGACAACTTGCCCATTTGTTCCCTTGTTTTGGAGTCGATGCTGGCCGATGGCGCTTCTTCTATGATTTTTTGGTGCTTTCGTTGCAGGGAGCATTCGCGTTCGCCCAAATGAATTACATTTCCGAATTTATCGCCCAAAATCTGAAACTCGAGGTGCTTGGGGTTTACCAGATACTTTTCGATAAAAATGTCGCCGTTACCGAACGCGGCCACCGCTTCGTCGTAGGCCGATTTGAAGTGGCGTTCCATGGTTTCCGGTTTTTCCACAATGCGCATGCCGCGCCCGCCACCGCCGGCCGAAGCTTTCAAAATGACGGGATAGCCTATTTTATCGGCAAATTCTTTGGCCACCTGCGCGTCGGTTATGGCGCCGTCGCTCCCCGGCACGAGGGGCATGTTGGTTTCGGCAGCCATTTTCTTGGCTATGGTTTTGATGCCCATGTTGCGGATTAAATCGGCCGAAGGGCCTATAAAGGTAATGCTGTTTTGTTCGCACAGCGCCGCGAAATCGGGATTTTCCGAAAGGAAACCGTAGCCCGGATGAATCATGTCTATTTCGTGTTCAAGAGCCAGGCGGACTATTTCTTCGGGGTTGAGGAAGATTATTTTTTCCGTCAGGTTTTCCCGAATGGGAATAACTTCATCGGCATATTCCAGGTACATCGCATCGGGTTCGCGATTGCCTTGAATAACGTAGGTTGTTAAACCCAGTTTTTTTGCCGACCGGATTATGCGTATTGCTATTTCGCCTCGATTGGCGATAAGGATTTTTTTACTCATGATTTTTGGTTGAATAATTCTACAACATGTTTTATTATATGGATAACGCTACGCGATAATGTTCCGCTAATACTCACTTCGTTCGTGATAGAGTGTTGTCGTTGAGCGAATTACTGCCGCGAAGCGAGGCGGGGTTCTCTGCCAGCGTAGCTTTATCGTGTAAAGCGCCTATCGCCGAAGGCTTTATCTCAATACTTACAACGGTATATTTCCATGCTTCCGCTCCGGATGCGAATATTGTTTGTTGGACAAAATATCGAAAGTGGTAATCAAAACCTGCCGTGTATCCGAGGGTTTGATAACATCGTCAATCATGCCCAGTTCTTCGGCTTTAAACGGATTTGCTATTTCGTCTTTGTACTTTTCCGTCAGTTCTTTTTCCAGTTGTTGCCTGTCGTCGGCAATGGCAAGCTCGGCGCGATTTACTATTTTTATGGCTCCGGCGGGCCCCATCACGGCAATTTCGGCCGATGGCCACGCGAAATTAAAGTCGCCGCCTATTCCCAGGCTGTTCATCACCACAAACGCTCCGCCGTATGCTTTTCGGGTGATGATGGTGATTCTGGGAACCGTTGCTTCGCAAAACGCGTAAAGCAATTTGGCGCCGTTGCGGATAATTCCGGTGTGTTCCTGTTCAAGGCCGGGCATAAATCCGGGAACGTCTTCCAGCACGAGCAACGGAATATTGAAACTGTCGCAGAAACGAACGAATCTGGCGCCTTTTACACTGGCGTTTATGTCCAGCGTGCCTGCCATTACTTTGGGCTGATTGGCCACTATTCCGATGGTTTTGCCATCGAGGCGGGCGAATCCTACGATGATGTTTTGTGCAAATTTCTCGTGAACTTCCAGAAAAGTATTGTTATCCACCAGCGTGTTTATAATCTCCTTCATATCGTATGGGCGATTGGGATCGTCGGGCACAATCTTGTTGAGGTATTCCTGACGCTCCGCGTTGAAATTCACATCGGTGGAGACGGGTAGGGGGTCGAAGTTATTCAACGGTAAGTAAGCCAGCAATTTGCGTACCTGAATGATGGCGTGTTCTTCGTCTTCGAACACGAAGTGAGCCACGCCGCTCTTTTCGGCATGTACGTTTCCGCCGCCCAGCTCATCCATGGAAATGTGCTGGTTGAGTACTTCGCGCACTACGTCGGGGCCGGTAACAAACATGTAGGATGTTTGGTTGGTCATAATCACAAAATCGGTAATGGCGGGCGAATACACCGCTCCGCCGGCCGCGGGGCCCAATATCACGCTTATTTGCGGAATAACGCCCGACGATTGTACATTGTTCCGGAAAATGCGTGCATAAGCCGATAAACTGTTTATGCCTTCCTGAATGCGTGCGCCGCCGCTATCGATCAAACCCACGCAGGGCGACCCGAATTTAAGCGCCATTTCCTGCACTTTGGCAATTTTTGTTCCGTGTGCGTAACCCAGCGATCCGCCCATGACGGTAAAGTCTTGCGCATAAGCAAAAACACTGCGTCCTTGCACCAGTCCGCGCCCCACTACCACTCCGTCGCCGAAGGCGTTTTGTGTTTTTTTTATTGCTTTTGCCGGTTCCACGAAAGGGTTGAGCTCAAAAAAAGTTCCTTCGTCGAACAACACGTTTAGTCTTTCGCGCGCGGTGAGTTTGAGCTTGGAGTGTTGTTTTTGCACGGCAATTTCTTCCATGTCTTGCAAAAACTTCCTTCGTTGCTCGAATATTTTTCTTTTGTTCATAGGGTTTTATTGACGATGTAGTAAAAGAATAGCGTGATTTTATAGCCAGTTGCTGTGAAAATGTTGTAACGGAAGTTTCAATTCCACTATGGTTCAATTGATTTCCGTTTAATCAAAATTATCCATTGCTATAACATTTCAATGCGGCTTTAGTTCAATTGGTTTGGCTGGATATGAAAATTAATGGCGGGTAGTACTTTTAACTTTGCTGTAGTTTTATTGGTGAGAAAAAAGGGGTTTTTTTGATGT
>JAUNRY010000243.1 GCA_030539475.1 Bacteroidia bacterium
AAGAAGCGTCGTTGTACGCCGCCACGGCTACCTATTACTTGGCACTCGTTACAAAAGGAAAAGAACAGCAGCGTTATGCCGATTTAAGCAAAAAGGCATCCTATTTTGCCCTTTCGTGGTACTACTTGTGGGATGTGCCTTTTGCGCAAGGGCAAATGATAGGCGATGCCGGCCTCAAAACCCGTGGCTGGGGAAATGTATCGGTAGAAAATAACCATATCGATGTGTTTGTTTTCGAGTTTGGTTCCGTACTGCAATGGCTCGCCAAGCGATACAACGAGCCGCGTTTTGCTGATTTCCTGAACGTTATTTCCTCATCGATGCGCCAGTTGCTGCCGTTTGAAGGCCATCTTTGCGGCGTTGCAAAAACCGGTTTCTATCCCGAAGTGGTGCAGCACACCAATTGGGACTACGGCCGCAACGGTAAAGGATTCTATAACGACCTTTTCGCTCCCGGATGGACCATTCCATCGCTTTGGGAGCTGCTCACGCCGGGAAGAGCCGAGAAGTTTTTGTTGAAATAATTATTTGAATTTTATTTTTATTCAGGTTTATGATAAGGAAACTAACTTGTTATTGGGGGCTATTGTTTTCTTATTGCAAAGAGAAATTTATTTAATGAGTATCCGTTTGTATGCCTAACTCGCCTGAAAGGCGACATTTTCATAACCGTATGCAAGTGAGGGCTGGAGATCAGGTGAAGGTAATGGATGGTTTGATGCTTTAAACGGGAATACTCAATTAGGCAGTTTTAAATATTTCAGAAAAAACTTATATGTGTATCCTATTTACAATTAATATTAAAAGTTATGAGAAAAAAGAATATCGTATTTTTTATCAGTATTATAATATCTCTTTTATTTTTGAGTTGCACAGAGGATAATTCGTATGCCCCTACCCATTACGATTTGAAATTACAATTTGAAGATAAATTAGGAAATGATATTATTGAAGGAATAAGTACTATTGTAAATAAGTACGAAGGGCAGACTTCTACTATGTATCAAATAGAAGTAAGTGGTAGCGAATACAAATTAGATGTTGATCAATCAGGTAAAACAAAAGATAAATTAGTAGTTTCAAAACATTTATTAATGCAAATAATAGATTCTAAACCTTGTTTAGCAATAACAACAGTTGCTTTTATTCCACCGCGTAACATCCCGTATCAGCTGACACATAAGTTCGTTTGTCCCTATATATTTGGTGATGAGGAAGAGCATATAATAGTTTCAAACTGGAGAAAAACAGGCCCAGGTTCTAGTATCTGTACAGGTATCACAGTAGATGGTAAAAACTATTCTGTAATAGATACCGATAAAGAAGGTAATACGATTCTGCTCGTGACATTAGATTAAATTTTAAGTTGATATATTTGTTTATAATAAAAAAAGAAAAATCTATGAAAATCAGTAATTTATTGTGGATGATGGCAGTTGTATTTATGGCTGCCTGCACAGGACAACAACAGCAACAAACATCCGAAGAAGCAACCACGCTTTCGGGTTTGAAACGGAGTGACTTTCAATCGGTTGTGAACGGCGATTCCACCGATCTGTTTGTATTGGAAAACGCTAACGGCATGGAAGTTACCATTACTAATTACGGCGGACGCATTGTCTCGGTAATGGCTCTCGATAAAAACGGCGAAATGCGGGATGTGGTTCTCGGATTTGACAATGTGGACGATTTTGTGAATATCGATAACAACTTCGGCGCCACCATCGGACGTTACGGAAACCGCCTCGCGCACGGAAAAATCACGGTTGACGGCGTGGAACATACCTTGCCGCAAAACAACTTCGGACACACGCTGCACGGCGGCCCCAACGGATTTGACACGAAAGTTTTCCAAGCTACTCAACCCAACAGCCAATCGGTGGTGATGACTTATCTCTCGGAAGACGGCGAAGAAGGATTTCCGGGCAATTTGAATGTGAAAGTTACGATGACGCTCACCAACGAAAACGCCATTGATATTCAATACGAAGCCGACACCGATAAGGAAACGGTCGTGAACCTCACCAATCACTCTTATTTCAATCTGAGTGGCGATGCCAACACAACCATTCTCGATCATCTTTTGACGATAAATGCCGACACGTTCACTCCGGTGGACGATACTTTTATGACTACGGGAAACATTGATAACGTGAAAGGTACGCCCATGGATTTTACTACTGCAACCCCCATCGGGGAGCGTATTGACGACACCACTTTCGTTCAGCTAAAATACGGCAAGGGATACGACCACAACTGGGTGTTGAACACCAAAGGCGATATTTCGCAAGTAGCCGCCACGCTTGTTTCTCCGGTAACGGGCATTCAGTTGGATGTTTACACCGATGAACCCGGCATGCAGGTTTATACCGGAAACTTCCTCGATGGAAGCGTTTCAGGAAAATCCGATGCTGTGTATGCAGAGAGAACCGCCATTTGTTTGGAAACGCAAAAATATCCCGATTCGCCCAACAAGCCGGATTGGCCTCAGCCATATTTGAAACCGGGAGAAAAATATACAAGCCGTTGCATTTACAAGTTTTCGGTAAAACAATAACTCAGCGAGATTTAGCTTACACAGGAGTGTCGTCTTACGGCGATGCTCCTGTTTTTTGAAAAATAATCTGTAATTTTTTTGTATCCAATGAAATCAAAGACTCTGCTTTCGTTAATCATCATTCTTCTTGTTGTTGCGCAGCTCGGCTGCTCCGGGCCGGAAAAGCAAAACCGCGAATTTTATCAGCTAACGGTTTATCATTACAATACCGGAGATCAGGAAAAGATTCTCGACAATTACCTGCAATCTGCCTTAATTCCTGCTTTGCACGAGATGAATATTCCATCCGTAGGTGTTTTCAAAGCTATTGCCAACGATACTTCCTCCAACAAAACCATGTACGTGCTGGTTCCGATAAAATCGTTGAACACCGTGGATGAGATTAACGCAAAACTGCCGGAAAACGAAAAATTCACTGCCGCCGGCAAGGAATACGCTGATGTTCTTTTCCATTCGCCCGCGTATTCGCGCATGGAAACCATCTTGCTCAAGGCGTTTGCTTTTACTCCCGAAATGCAGCTTCCCAAACTGGAATCTCCTAAAAAGGAACGTGTGTATGAGTTGAGAAGTTACGAAAGCGCGAGCGAGAAAATTTTCAGGAACAAAGTCCACATGTTCAACGAAGGCGGTGAGGCCGCTCTTTTTGACAAATTAAATTTCAACGCTGTGTTTTACGGCGAAGTCATTGCCGGAGCAAAGATGCCGAATTTAATGTATATGACCACGTTTGAAAACCAAGAAGACAGAGACGTGCATTGGGGGAAGTTTAGCGTAGATTCCGACTGGAAACAGATGTCATCCTTACCCGAATATCAAAACAACGTTTCTCACATTGATATTACTTTTCTGCGTCCGGCAGATTATTCAGATTATTAATATCGATTAAGGATTCTGTCAGGCAGTCGGGGTTCAACCCGAAAAGTTGTGAACAGATTTCTCCCTACGGCCGAAATGACAGTTCAGTGAAAAA
>JAUNRY010000015.1 GCA_030539475.1 Bacteroidia bacterium
AGTATTTCTCTTTTTGAATGTGAGCGGTGCGTGTTTTCGATTATTACGACCCAAATGCACCTGATGTTTCAAATACTTCAGAGAGAATTGGTATTTTATAGAAAGAATGTGGTATGGATAAAAAAGTGTGGTGGCTAAAAATCAAACTCCAACTGCCTCTCCATCAAATTAAAACTCTTGCGGTGAAACTCCGTTATTCCGTGGTTCTTTATCGCTTCGCGGTGGTGTTTTGTGGGATAACCCTTATTGCACTCCCAGTTATAAACGGGAAATTGTTGGTGTAAACGTTGCATGTATTCGTCGCGATACGTTTTTGCCAGCACCGATGCCGCCGCAATAGACAAATATTTACCGTCGCCCTTCACCACAAGCGTGTGTGGAACGTTTTCAAACGGGCGAAAGCGGTTTCCGTCCACCAAAATGTGTTCCGGCCTGATGGTTAGCTTCGCTATTGCTTTGTGCATGGCTTTTACCGATGCCCACAGAATGTTGAGTTCGTCAATCTCTTCGGGTGTGCAAACTTCAACGGCGTAGCACAAAGCGTGTTGTTCAATTACCGAACGGAGCCGGCTGCGGCTTTTTTCCGACAATTGCTTGGAGTCGTTAAGTTCATCGCATCGGAAACCGGACGGAAGAACAACGGCAGCCGCGAAAACAGGCCCGGCCAGACAGCCGCGGCCGGCCTCGTCGCAACCTGCTTCTATGCAGTTGGAGCGCATGCAGGATTGCAATAATTTATGTGTTTTTGTCAACCTCATTTATTTTATTGCGACGGAGTTAAATAGCTGCTCCCAAATTGATTACCAGTTTATTATCGGCCGGGGGGAAATCGAGTTGGAAATCCGAGTCGAGTTCTTCGCTTCCCAGCAATTCGGCAAAACGATTGATGGCTTTTTTCATCTCATCATCAACAACTTCATCGCCGCGTACGTGCAACAGGTTCATTTTCACGATAAGCTCCACCAACGCCTCGCCGTTTTCAGCAGGAAAAGGAATGCCAAGGTTTTCTATCCGGTTTTTCGCTACCCTTCGGGTGATGGTTTCCAATCGTGTGCGGGCTTGCTCTTCCAAATGGGGATTTCGGGCGACGGACGTGATGAACCGCGTATCGATGGAGAGTTTGTTGTCCGATAGCTCCATCACGCGGTACGCGAACGGGTATTGCGCCAGGCTCGCCGTTTGCACATCGTAAATGGTATTGCCGGCCGGCGAAGTAAGCAGGCTCACATCGTTGGAGTGAAAATGCCCTGTGAACACTACTTTCAAACCTGCATCGGCTAAAATTTCGGCGTTCTTCTGCCAATCTTCAATCAAGTAACCGGAGAAAAAAGTGGATTGATACGGCATATGTTCCACCAAACCATGATGCATCATTCCCAAAACCGTAATGTTCTTTTCTCTCGCTTCGCGAAGAATATCCAGTGCCCACGACATGGTTTGCGGCACGATTCGTCCGGCTGTTACCGAGTTGGTTGTGTGCTCACGGTATCGATTGGTATCGAAACAAAGAAGCCATGTATTTTCGTCAATTTCAGCTAAGTAACTGAGCGAGCCCTCGTCGCGTTTCAGCGCGTTTCCGTATCCGAAAGGTGCGTACCATTCAGCAAATTCTTCTTCCGATATGCTTGTAACAGGGGTTGGTTTCTCGCCCGTGTAGGCTCTTGCGTTGGGGATGTTCACGTCGTGATTTCCGGGAGCAACCATTATTTTTGTTCCGTTTCGTTGAACCCGCTTTAATTTTTCTATTAAATCGAGATGACTCCGGCGCTCGCCGTGATTGGTAAGATCGCCCGAAATAAGCAACACATCCATGTTTTGTGCCATAATCCGTGCAAGCACCGTATCCAGCACTTCGTGTAAATCGGCAGTATTTCTTCCGGTGGATTTTTCATACATTTTGTGCGCTTGCTTTCCGTCCGCGAGTTGGGGCGAAAGATAATGCAAGTCGGTTACGACAGCTATTTTTATCGGATCCGACGCGAAAACTGTGCATGAAACAAAGAAAGCCCAAAAAAGGAAAACGTATTTTTTCATTGTTGTTTTTTACTTGAATTTAAACGGCTTATTTTTCTTGTTTCCCCACACGTGTTCCGCTATTTCAGGATAATCGATGAACGGGTTTCTGTTTTTCTGAATGCCAAAAACGGCTTCGTTGCGGTTCCGTTCCTTTTCGCTCACTGGGTCTTGGCGATGCCATTTAAGAAACATACCAACAGCCCAGTCTTTTATGGCCGGATATTTATTTCCGCCGATTTGAGCGGAACGCCAGTTCGCAACATCGTTTTCGTACGCCGTTACCATATAAAAATAAGTTCGTGCAAAGTCGCCTTTGTATTCGTCAATTGGTTCAAAAACGGTTTGGGTGAAATTCCCGAAAGTATTTTGTCCCACTCGCGAACCGTTGGTGGATTCCCACGAGAAAATACCGACTTCGCCAAACGGCAAATTACCGCGCCGGTTGTTCACGTATCCGTCGGTGGGATAAACGTGGAAAAGGTCGCGATACATGGGCGATGCTCCTTTAAACCAGCTTTTCGGAACGCTGTGCTCGCGGTTGTAGCAATCGCCTTCGCGCCGGAAAGTTCCGCAACGGTTCAGATTGAATGTGTAGATATACGCGGCTTTTTGGCTGGGATTGTCGGAATACATGTCCCAAATGGAGCCGTCGGGTTTTAAATCGGTTTTTTCAAAAGCCTGCCAAATTTCGGAGTATGAAACGACGTGTGGATTAGAGATTATTTCGAAAAGCGCTGTTTTTAATTCCGCTCCGGTTTTTCCGTTTGCGTTGCTGTAATATCCGGAGTAGGCAATCGGTGTGAATGCCTTTGCGGGACTTGATGCTTTTTGCTTGCAAGTCCCTGACAGAAATACGAAAAGCAGGATGTAAACGAAAAATCGGGAAAATTTCATCGGCCGTTATTCTTGGTGAAACGCCAACAAAATTAGAAAAATATTTGCGGAAAAACAATTCAGGAAGCTAAAAGAAGATAACTACATCTGTAAGAGCCGTTCTATTTCCTCTATATCGGAGCGGAAATTTTTATCTACTTCGGTTAAGTCTTTAATGGTATTGCAGGCGTGGAGCACAGTGGCGTGGTTGCGGTTTCCGACTTGAACTCCGATTTGAGACAGCGAAAACTCGGTATGCTTTTTGATGAAAAACATGGTAACCTGACGCGCCTGAACAATTTCTCTTTTTCGGGAAGCAGATTGTATCAAGTCTCTTTTCACGTTGTAGAAATCGCTCACCGTTTCCTGAATTTTTTGCACGGTGATTTTTTTCTTTTCGAAACGGATGTTTTGCTCCATCACGCGGCGTGCCAGTACGAGGTCGATTTCCCGGTTGTTGATGATGGAATGCGCCATCAGCGATACGATGATGCCTTCAAGATCGCGCACGTTTTCGGTAACGTTTTCGGCAATGAAATCGATAACCTGGTCTGAAATCGTTAAGCCGTCGGTTAAAACTTTGTGTTTCAGTATTTTTTTGCGAAGCTCTTTGTCGGGACGCTCCAGCTTGGAGGATAATCCCCAGCGGAACCGCGTGAGCAGGCGTTCTTCCATTCCCTGCATTTCGGTTGGCGAGCAGTCCGATGTCATAACCAGCTGCTTGTTGTTCTGATGCAAGTGGTTGAAAATATGGAAAAACGTGTTTTGGGTTTTTTCCAGTCCCGACAGTTCCTGAATATCATCGATAATAAGCACGTCGATGCTTTGGTAGAAATTAATGAAATCGTTTATGGTATTGAAACGTCGGGCATCGGTGTATTGTACTTTAAACAAGTGCGCGGTAATGTAAAGCACTTTTTTATCGGGATACAATTCCATCACTTTTGAACCGATGGCGTGGCACAGGTGCGTTTTGCCTACTCCCGAATTTCCATAAACGAAAAGCGGGTTGAAAGCCGTTTTTGCCGGATTCAGGCCTACGGCTTCAGCGGCGGTGCGCGCCAGGCGGTTGCTTTCACCTTCGAAGAAGTTGTTGAACGTGTATTTGGGATTTATCTGCGAATCAAATTCTGAAGTTTCCGCCCTGTCGAACGGTGTGGGTATTTTAGCGGAAACGGGTTGCTTGGTTTTTTTATCGGAAACCGATGGTTTTGATTCTCCCCGCATTTCAACGGTGGTGTTGCTTTCCGTTTCCACCAAAATGCGGTAATTGAGAATGGTGCCTTCGCCAATTTTGCGATAGAGCGTTTGCTGGATTAAATCGATGTATTTTTCTTCGAGGTATTCGTAGAAAAACTGACTGGGTACTTGTATGGTAAGAACATTGTCCTCGTAATTCAGTGGGACAATGGGGCTAAACCATGTATTGAATGCTGCTTCGGGGATGATATCGCGAATCACATCAAGACAATTCTTCCATAAAATTTTAAAGTCGGCGCTCATACGAATAAATTATGATTTTCCTTTTTTTCTTGGTTTTGCTTGTTTGGCGAGTACAAATTTTCAAAAAAAAAACGAGAAAAAAAAATCGATATTTTTTTTTGATTTTTTGTTATAAAACACAGACTTAATTATCAATCGGATACAAATAATGCGTTAGTTCATAGCGCCTTAGTAGTGCTTTCCGCTTTGTAATGTATTGATTAATAGAGCACTGAATCGAGAGCGTTTTCATTCCGGAAAATGTGAATAAAGTTACATTATTGTTACTTAAATGCAATGAATCAATAGGTTCATATCGGTTTCAAACGCAATTGTATATTTAGAATGATTCTATATAAGTAAAATCAGCACAGTAAAATCTAAATCCGAAAAACTTAAAACAGGCGTACTCTTACACTTAAATACCGCTCCGGATTTTGACGTATGTCTTCGAGTAATTTTGTGGCGGTATGTATGGTGTTTGTTAAACTGTCGTGCAGTTGTGTGTCGTTGGTTAATTTCCCCAGCGAATTATCGGTGCTTGTCAGTTTGGATGACAGCAGCTTCAAATTATCAACCGTGTTATCGATGGAATTGAATGTTTTTTTAAGCTCCAGCGAGTTTAATTCGGCGGTTACATCTTTCAGGTCGTTTGAAACGGCCGTGAGGTTTTGCGTTACCGCCGGCAAGTCATTTCGCAACGATGCCATCATGGCATTTATGCTTTTGCTGGACTGATCTAACTGCGATACCGTGGAACCGATTCCGGACAAGGATTGCTCCCAGATGGGATTCGACATGAGTTTGTTCAGAGACAGCACAACGGAGTCCACGTGCATCATGATAGAATCTGCTTTTGGAAGCATTCCCGCGGCGCTTCTCATCATATCGGCTTTTTGACGGCCGAGCAGCGTGTCGCCGGGCGAAAGCAGTTCGCGGCTTGCATCATTGGTTACCAAGTTCACCTGAGACGCTCCCAGTAAATCGGATCCGAACTCAAAATAACTTCCTTTGGGTATTCTGTATTCGCCTTCGAGGTTGATATCCACGGCAAACTGAATGGGGTTGGAACGGAGTATTCTGATGTTGTTTACCAAGCCAATCTGATAACCGTTGACATATACCGGCGACGAACTGTATAATCCCGACACGTTTTCGAATAAAGCAACATACGTTTTTTGCTTTTTCAATATATTTGTGCCTTTCAGGAAATTTACCCCGAAATAAAGCAACGCTAACGCGATGAGGAATGAAACCCCGATGATGAAATTTCTGCTGAATCTACCTTGCATGGTTTGTATTTTTTTATTCGTTTAATAAAGTTTAAAAAGCGGAAGCAATCGCCAAAGGCGCACCTATTTTATCTGATGTTGCAACTTATTACTTACTTACCTTACTCTTCTGCCGTTTTTGAACTCGACAACAAAGGCATCTTTGAATTTAGCCCTGACGGTTCTGAGCAGGTTGTTTACCTCATTCAAATCGGACGTGCTTCCGTAAGTGTATTTGTACGTTGTGCCGTCTATGTAAAAATCTACCGGTTTCAGTCCTTTCAATTGCGGTGCATTGTTGTTCAGTTTCCGGGGCGATGTGAGGAATTGTATTCTGTACTCGCCGGGTTGCGCGCTTGCAACTGTCCGGTTTTGCTGATTTTGCTGGCTTATGCCGGCCGCTTGCCGTTGTTCCGGATTGGTAAACACGTGGCTTTTTTTATCGTATTCCCGCTTGTATTCGTTAAATGCCAGAAAAATGGAATTTGCCAACGACCGTTGCCCGCTTTCGGTTTTCAGATATCGCTCTTCCGCCGCGTTCGAAATATAGCCCAATTCAACCAGAATGCTTGGCATGCCCACTTCGCGAAGCACCAAAAAACCGGCTTGGCGCACGTTTCTGTTTGTTCTTTTTGAGTTGTTTACCAGCCTGTTTTGCACCAGTGTGGCAAAATATACGCTTTGCTGTAAATACTGGTCGGTCATAAACTCGAACATAATATACGATTCCGGTTCGTTGGGATTAAAACCCTGATATTTTGTGGAATAATCTTCTTCGTATAAAATCACCGAGTTTTCGGCCTTGGCCACATCCAGGTTGTCTTTACTGCGGTGCAGCCCCAACACAAAGGTTTCTACTCCTCGCGGCGATTGCCTTCTTCTGTCGAGCGCGTTGCAGTGGATCGAAATATACAAATCGGCCTTGGCTTTGTTGGCAATTTCGGCTCTCCTGTTTAATTCCACAAACCTGTCGGTATCTCTTGTGAATAGAACGTTTACGTCTTTATGATTGTTTTTAATAAGTTCGCCCAATTTTTTTCCTACAGAAAGTACGATGTCTTTTTCCCGTGAACTCGATCCGAGCGCTCCCGGGTCTCGTCCGCCGTGTCCGGGATCGATAACAACGGTGAATTGGTTTTTTTGCGCAAAAACGCTTTCTGCCGAAATAAGAAATAAAATTCCCAAACAGTAAATAATAATTTTTTTCAGTCGTAGCAGCATTGTTTCTGTTTGTTTTATTCGTACAAAAATAGGTAATTATTTCATAATAAAATGAAGATAAAGCCGCCATACACTATTTTTAACAAAAAAGAGCCGCACAAACGTGCAGCTCCTTTATATAATGGATGGAAAAGCAACCCGCAGGCCGTTTTCCCGTGGCGATTAATTTCCAAGCAATTCGTTCAGCTTGTTGTGCAGTTCCGCACCGCGAAGATCCTTAGCTATAATGGTTCCTTCGCCGTCGAGCAGCACGGTATGCGGAATTCCGCGGAAAGCATAGAGCTCCACTACCGGAGTTTCCCAGAATTTCAGGTCAGACATTTGCGGCCAAGCCATGTTCATGTCTTTTATGCCTTTCAGCCATTGTTCTTTTTCCCGGTCTAATGAAACGCCAACTACTTCAAAACCTTTGTCTTTGTAGTTGTTGTAGGCAGCAACCACGTTGGGCATTTCGGCTACGCAAGGCCCGCACCAGGCTGCCCAGAAGTCCACAAGAACCACTTTGCCTTTTCCGGCGTAATCGGAGAGAGAAACATCGTTTCCGTTGGGATCTTTCATGGTGAAATCCTTGAATTTTTTCCCGATGGCAACGTTTTCGGCATTTTCCAGGCGTTTAACAATGCGCTGAATGTTTTCGCGCGATTTGTAGGTGTCGTCGGTAAGAGCCAGAATTTCTTTCTGCGTTTCGGGTTTAAACATTTCTGCCGAAGTCATGAACAGAAATTGCCCGAGCGGGTTTTGGATGTTTGTTTTGATGAAATCAGCTGTTTTAGTAGTTAAATCGGCCGATTTTTCATCAAATTCTGCATTTAGTTCTGCATCGATAGAGTCCGTCATTAATCCGGCCGATGCCAGTTCCCGGTATTTTTGTGAAACGGCGCGCAGGTCTTTCGACAGTTTTTCTTCTTCTTTGCGGAAAGTGTTGTAGTCGTCGTTTAGTTTAGAGCCGGCAACGGTAATGGTGGAGTCAAACCTTACATCGATATTTCCGGGTTCCAAAACAGTCAGCACCCTGGATGGCTTTTGCGGATTCACTGTCTCGTCCAGCGCAATGAAGCGCAATACGGTGGAGTCGGCCTGGCCTTCGAATGTGAAAGCGCCGTTGGTTACAACCGCGGTATCAACGGGAATCATTTCATTGGCAGCCATTTCCTGAATATAAACGTTTTTGCCTTCGTAGGCAGGATCGGCAACGGTTCCGCTAATTTTGTACGTCTTGTTTGTCTGACAAGAAAACATAGCGATGGCTGCGATCAGTAATAATGAAAATTTCTTCATAACTTTTTTCTTTTTAAATTTTAAAGACGGTGCAAAGATACACAAAAAAAGAAAGTTAGCCCGTTTTTGCATTATTTTTTAGCAACGGATAATAAAATTTGCCCCAAACCGTTCTTACTATATACAAAAGAGAAACGTATGCCCAATTCCGCGCGAAAACTGCCGTGTTCCAACATAAATGAGAAAATGCCACGTATTTTCACTGTACGCATTATCTTTCAGTACGCTCATTCGCTCCGGATAGAGAAAAAGTTGCCGGCTCCTATAAATATGTTTGTTATCAATTGAAGTTTTGTGCCAAAAAATTCATTATCTTTGAAAAATTAAAATTGAAAACGATATGAGTCATTTGGTAGCGCCTTCTCTGCTTTCCGCAAATTTTCTGAATCTTGAAAAAGACATTGAAATGCTCAACCGGAGCGAAGCAGATTGGATACATCTGGACATAATGGACGGAGTTTTTGTTCCCAATATTTCCTTTGGATTTCCCGTGATTAATTTATTGAAGGAGAAAACATCGAAACCGCTGGATGTGCACCTGATGATTGTGCAGCCCGAAAAATTCGTATCCGAAATTGCCGCCGCCGGCGCGTATATGATGAACGTGCATTACGAAGCCTGTACGCATTTGCACAGGGTGGTGGGCGAAATAAAAAAACACGGAATGAAAGCGGCCGTAACGCTCAATCCGCACACGCCGGTGTGGCTGCTCGAAGATATTTTGGCCGATTTGGACATGGTTTTGTTGATGTCGGTAAATCCCGGTTTTGGCGGACAGAAATTTATTGAGCATTCTGTGGAGAAAGTGGCGGCGTTGAAAGAAATGATTTTGCGTAAAAACACCCAAACGCTTATCGAGGTGGACGGCGGAGTGAACCTCGATACCGGAAAACGCCTTGTTGATGCCGGCGCCGATGTGTTGGTGGCGGGAAACTTTGTTTTTGCCTCGGATGATCCGGTGGATACTATTCGGCAGTTGAAGCAGTTGTAAAAACATCCTTTGTCAAAGGTTTTTAACCCTGACAAAGATAAAGTTGTCTGTTATTTATGAACAACTTTATCTCTAAAATACCTTTTCTGCGGTTGTTGTTGCCCGCGCTTGCGGCAATAACCCTATCCGATTTTGTTTTCGAAATTCCTTACCCTTGGCTCATTTGCATTGCCGGCGCGTGTGTGATGACGCTTTCTTATTTTGTTTCTTCGAAAAAGAATTTTCGTTTGCGCTGGTTGTTCGGAGTTGGGTTGTTTGTTTTCGTTTTCGGCTTGTTTGCCGAAATTTTTCAGGTTCGGAACCAACACTCCGAATTTGAGTTTCCCCATAAAACCGCCGTTTATATCGGCACCGTTCTCGATATTCCGCAGGAAAAGCCGCGCACTTTTGCCTGTAACGTAAAAATTACTTGGCCGGTAAGTAAAAAAATAGTGGTTTACCTGCAAAAGGAAAACGAGCTGAGAAATATTAATCCGGGCGAAGAAATTATTTTTACCGCGCAAATTCAGCCGTTCAGAAATTTTGGGAATCCCGACGATTTCAATTACGCCCGTTTTATGCGCAACAAGGGTTTTTCGGGAAGCGCCTATTTGCCTTCGGCAAGCTGGAAAACCACCGGAAGAGAAAACACATCGGTGTATGTTTTAGCCCAGCGGTTTCGGAAAAAAGCCCTGGAGTTTTACCGATTGTTTGAACTCGACAACGATGCCTATTCCTTCATTTCGGCTCTCACATTGGGTTATAAGCACGATTTAACCAACGAAGTGCAGGAGGCTTTTCGAGCGGCGGGCACTTCGCACGTGCTGGCTGTGAGCGGGCTGCACGTGGCAATTATTTATGCTATTTTCGCTTTCTTGTTTTCCTTTTTGGGAAAAAGAGGAAAGCGGTTTGTTGTTCAGCAGGTTCTTATTGTTGCGGCATTGTGGTTTTACGCGTTTCTCGCGGGCCTTTCACCTTCGGTGCTGCGGGCAACCATTATGCTTACCATCGCTTCCGCCGGATTGGCGTGGGGCAGAAAAGGATTTACATACAATACCTTGGCGGCAACGGCTTTTTTGCTGTTGGCATACAATCCGTTTAACCTGTTCGATGTTGGTTTTCAAATGAGCTTCACGGCCGTTTTTGCCATTTTGTTTTTTAATCCGTTGCTCAACCGGCTTTACGTGCCGAGGATGAAAGCCCAAAAATACGCGTGGAACCTGTTCACGGTTTCCTTAGCAGCCCAAATAGGGGTTTTCCCCATTGCTTTGCATTATTTCGGAACTTTCCCAACCTATTTTTTCGTTGCCAATATGTTGGTAGTTCCCATGATAGGAATCATAATATATGCCTGCCTTCCCATGATTGCGGTTGTATTGCTGAAACAACTTAATTTTGCGCTTTTCGATGAACTTTTCCGTCTTTTCGGATGGATTTTTAAAACCTTGATAAACGCGGTGCTCAACACTGTTTATTTTGTAGAAGCAATTCCGTTTTCCCAGCTTTCCGACAGGCACATTTCAGCCTTGCAAACGGGCATATTGATGGTTGTTTTTATCGCCCTTTTCCGGTTTTTCAATAACAGGCGCCCGCGGCAGCTGATAGCGATTTTGAGTTGCCTGCTGGCTTTTGTTGCCACAACCACCTACGCCGGATTTACCCGGGAACCCGGCAAAATGGTAGTTTTCAATACATCCGGCCTCAGCGATATAGGAATGTGGGTGAACAACAAAAGAGTTTATTTTCCTGTGCGGGAAAATGGATTTATTCCCCATCGGGAGAAAACGATATTGCGATTGTCCGAAAATGTTTTCACCGGCTTTGATACCGAAAAGCAGTTGCCGGTAGATGTTTTAATCCTGTCGGCCGACAGAACATTTTCTATTCGCCCGTTGATGGAACGTTTCCGGCCTGCGCAGATAGTGTTGGACAGTTCTCTGCCGGCTTACGCGAGAAGCCGCTTGAGCCGTGAATGTGCAGATGTGGGAATTTCGGTGCACGATGTGGTGCTGGATGGGGCATATTTCATAAATTTGTAGTAATTTTGATGCTTTTCTGCCTAAATTGATTAAAAAATGAATTATTTTAAACCGCTTTCGGGTGTTATCGATGGGTTGGCTGTGGGTAAAGTGCAGCAACTGATTGAACACAGCAACCAGATTTTAATTACCGCCCATTTATCGCCCGACGGCGATGCGCTGGGCGCTTCACTGGGATTGTATCATTACTTGAAACACAAAGGAAAAACCGTTAAGCTGATGGTGCCCAATTCGTTTCCGTATTTTTTGAAATGGATGGCCGGTGCCGGAGAAATTTTGGTGTATGAGTATAACCCGCAAGCAGCTCAGGTTATCTTTAACCATAGCGATCTCATTTTCAGCGTTGATTACAATATCCCGAAGCGCGTGGGCAAGATGGCGCCTTTGTTGGAGCAATCGACAGCCCAAAAAGTGCTTATCGATCACCATCTTTTTCCCGGAAAAATTTACGATGTGGTTATTTCGCATCCCGAAATATCTTCCACCAGCGAATTGGTTTTCAGAATGCTGTATCAAATGGGCGCCTACGATGCCATTGACAAAACCATGGCCGAATGCCTCTATTGCGGCATGATGACCGATACGGGAGGGTTTACATTCAATTCCAATAATCCCGAAATTTACCTGATTATAAGCCTGTTGCTTCGGAAAGGGATTGACAAAGACCGCATTTATTCGCTGGTTTACAACAACCTCAGCCAAGACCGCTTCCGGTTGCTTGGTTTCACGCTGTCGCAACGCATGAAAATTTATCCCGAACTTCATACGGCGCTTATCTGGCTCTCGCTGGAAGATCAGAAACAATTCAGCTACAACAAAGGAGATACCGAGGGGTTTGTTAATTATCCGCTGAGTATTAAGGATATTATCTTTTCGGTTTTTATTCGCGAAGACGAAGATTTGGTTAAAATATCGTTCCGCTCGCAAGGCACGTTTCCAACCAACGAATTCGCGGCGCAGTTCTTTCACGGAGGCGGGCACCTGAACGCTTCGGGAGGCGAGTTTCACGGAACGCTGGAAGATGCTGTCTTGCTGTTTGAGAACAGCATCGGATTGTACGCCGAAAAGTTAAGAAATACGCCGAAATAAAGTCGCTTTTATCCGCTTTTGTTATCGTTTATACTTTATTTTGTGTGAAATAACATTTTTTTTAAAGTTGATTGCTTACATTTGTATCCAATTTCTAAATTCTCACAATTTTAAGGATGAAAAAAACACATTTAGTTATCATATTGTGTGCGCTGGTACTCGCGCTGACAACCGTTTCCTGTAACAAAACAAAAACATACGCGCAATACCTGAAGGAAGAAACCCGGGCTATAGAAAATTTTATCTCGGAAAACAGATTAATTATCTTGGATGAATTTCCTGCCAACGCTGTATTCAGTTCCAATGAGTTTTATCGCGATCCGGCAACAGGAGTATATTTCAATATTATTGAACCGGGCGACACAACAAGCGCCAACATGGTGAAATTAGGCGAGGAAGTTTATGTGAGGTTCGATGGGTTAAGATATTTCGCCAACGAGCGGGATACGACTAAATACTCGAATATGGACCCCATACGTGCACCTTTTCCGGAAACCGTTATTTACCGGGGAAAAGTAACCGTGCGCAACTCCATGGATTATTATTCCGGCACAACCCCGGCCTGGCTAGTACCGTTGTCTTACGTAGGGCATGGGGGAAAAGTGAGGTTAATTGTTCCTTTTAACATGGGCTCGTCTTCCGATCGCTCCGGTTTTCGTTCGTCGAGCACAACCTCGTATTACGATATTGTTGAATACAGGCTCGAATCGCAATCATAAAATTCTATGACACTTATTAAATCCATTTCTGGTATCAGGGGCACAATAGGAGGGCAAACGGGAGAGAATCTCACACCGGTTGATATTGTGAAATTTGCATCGGCGTATGCCGAATTTATCAAAAAAGCTACGGGAAACGCGCACCCGAAAATTGTGGTGGGAAGAGATGCCCGAATTTCCGGCGGCATGGTTCACAGCATCATTACCGGCACGCTGATGGCGATGGGGTGCGATGTGGTGGACATAGGAATGGCTACAACGCCCACCACCGAAATTGCCGTGGTGGAAGAATCGGCTTCGGGCGGCATTATTATTACTGCCAGCCACAATCCCAAACAATGGAACGCGCTTAAATTGCTGAACAGCAACGGGGAATTTCTCAATGCCGCCGAAGGCAATGAAATTCTCGAAATTGCCGAAGCGGAAAGTTTCTCATACGTTTCCGTTGATGAACTGGGAAAAGTGAGCCAAAAACAATACCTGCACGCACATATCCAACGTATTTTGAAGTTGGATCTCGTGGATGTTGATGCAATAAAAGCAGCTAATTTCAGGGTTGCGCTCGATGCCGTGAACTCGATAGGCGGCTTAGCCGTTCCCGAACTGCTTTACGCGTTGGGCGTGAAAGAGGTTTTTAAATTGCACTGCGCCGCGCACGGAAATTTTTCGCACAATCCGGAGCCGCTTCCGCAACATCTTACCGAACTCTCCTCGCTGATGAAAAGCTCAAAGGCCGATGTGGGTTTTGCCGTTGATCCCGATGTTGACCGCCTGGTTATATACGCGGAAAACGGCGAGCCGTTTGGTGAAGAATACACGCTGGTAGCCGTATCGGACTATGTGCTGCGGCATACTCCCGGAAACACGGTTTCCAATTTAAGCTCCACACGCGCACTGAGAGACGTAACCGAGCAACGCGGCGGACAATATTTCTCTGCCGCCGTAGGCGAAGTAAACGTGGTGGCAAAAATGAAAGAGGTGGATGCCGTTATCGGCGGCGAAGGAAACGGCGGCGTTATTTATCCGGCATCGCATTACGGACGCGACGCCTTGGTGGGTATCGCGTTGTTTTTAACGCAACTGGCCAAATCGGGTAAAAAAGTAAGCGAAATCCGTGCCGGATACCCTGCCTATTTCATGTCGAAACAAAAAATTGAACTCACGCCCGGCATCGATACCGATGCTATTCTGCAACAAGTGAAAGAGCGTTTTAGCGGTGAGCGGATAACCGATATCGACGGCGTAAAAATAGATTTCCCCGATAAATGGGTGCACTTGCGAAAATCGAATACCGAACCCATTATCCGCATTTATTCCGAAGCGAAAACCCGGGAAGAGGCTGAGAAAATAGGTAAACAAATTATTGAAATTATTGAAGAACTCAACTGAAAGAAAAAATTGATTGCAAAAATTACCGTAAGTTAAGACACTTTAAGCCTTAATTGCGGTAATTTTTTGTTGAAAAACAGACGGTATTGTGTTATGAAGGAACGCTTAATAAGTGATGACGATGTAAGGAATTTTCACCCGGTCTTCAGGGGGAAAAATGGAGATAAATACATAAAATGGGGCATGAAGCTATCGGGGCTTTCCAATGCTTGCGAAGTGTACGATAAATCCAAGCACCTGACCGGAGTGGCTTTTACCACCGATTTACTCGATAAACTGGAACTGGAACGCATTGTTGTAAACGGAGAAATATTGCAACAATTTAAAGACAGGCCGTTTATCATAGTCGCCAACCATCCCAACGGACATGTTGACGGAATTGCTCTTATTGAGGCTGTTGCATCCAGGGTGAAAAATTTCAAGGTCATGGTTAATTTCATCTTAGGATTGGTGGATACCATGGATGAGAACTTTATAAAAGTGAGCCCGTACAAGCATACCGATAAAATGAAACACGTTTCGCTATCGGGAATCAAAGAGTGCATCGACCATATTCGATCGGGAAACTCCATGGGATTCTTTCCGGCCGGTTCGGTTTCGCGGTTGAAGTTCCGCGATGGCAGATTCATGATCCACGACCGCCACTGGCAACCATCGGTTATAAAACTTATTCAAAAAGCCAACGTTCCTGTAATTCCCGTGCACATCAATTCCAGGAACCGTTATTTGTTTTACGCTACCCGATTTATTAACTGGCAATTGCAGAGCTTGGTGTTATGCCACGAGCTGTACAACAAAAAAGGCAAAAAAATGACGTTGACATTTGGCAATCCCATAATGCCCGAAGTAATAAAATCGATAAGCGATACAGATGAGTTAGGTGATTTTTTACGCGAAAAAACATACGCATTGGCAAAAAAGAGATAAATTTGCGATTGCCGGATGCCCGAACATGAACGACAATTAGTAATTTACAATTATTAATTTGTAATTTTTTTAAAGAACATGGCCAAACAAAATATTCAACAAGTTAAACAACGTTTCGGAATTATTGGAGTTTCTCCCGAGCTGGACAGAGCCATTGATGTTGCGTTGCAGGTTGCCCCTACCGATCTTTCGGTGCTCATTACCGGTGAGAGCGGTGTGGGAAAAGAAAATTTTCCGCAAATAATCCACCAGTACAGCCGCCGCAAGCACGGCCCGTATTTTGCAATTAATTGCGGCTCAATACCCGAAGGAACAATCGATTCCGAACTTTTCGGACACGAAAAAGGTTCTTTTACCGGTGCAACTGCCACCCGAAAAGGATATTTTGAGGTAGCCAACGGCGGAACGCTCTTTCTCGACGAAGTGGGAGAACTGCCCCTGCCAACGCAGGCACGCCTGTTGCGCGTGCTGGAAACCGGGGAGTTTATTAAAGTAGGCTCATCGCAGGTAGAAAAAAGCGATGTGCGCGTGGTGGCCGCCACCAACCTGAATATGGCCGCCGCCATTGAGAAAGGCAAGTTTCGCGAAGACTTGTTTTACAGGCTAAACTCCGTGCCCATCCGCATTTCGCCGCTTCGCGACCGGAAAGACGATGTAACCCTGCTGTTTAGAAAATTCGCGAGCGATTGTGCCGAAAAGTACATGATGCCGCCCATTACGCTTACCGACGAAGCCCGCGAATTGCTCCGCAATTTCCGCTGGCCCGGAAACGTGCGGCAGCTAAAAAACATCACGGAGCAAATTTCGGTTATCGAACACGAACGTGTGATTACCCCCCAGATTCTGGAAAAATACCTGCCGCGCGCAGAATCGGCTTTGCCGGTGCTGGCTTCGAATTTAAGAGAATCGGACGGAAAAAGTTTCTCCTCGGAACGTGAAATTTTGTATCAGGTACTTTTCGATATGAAAAAAGATATCAACGATTTAAAAAGCGTGGTGAAAAATATTCTCGAAGATGGCGCGGCATTGCGAAACGATGATAAGCCCGTTTTGCACCCGTCGGTAATTCCGCAAGATAAAACCACCGTAACGCTGCCGTTGAAATACGAAGACCCATTGCCCGGAAGGGCGCACATAGCCGAAATGAATGACCGGGACGAGTTTCAGGAAGCTACCGAAGTAGATATGGGAAACCTGTCGCTCGAAGACGCAGAAAAAGAGATGATTACGCTGGCCTTGGAAAAACACAACGGCAAGCGCAAGCTGGCGGCCGCGGAGCTGGGAATATCGGAACGCACGTTGTACAGAAAAATAAAAGAATACAATTTAGAGTAGTTATGAAACGAATAGTAAACCTAACCGCACTTTTTTTCTTGTTGGCATCGTGCTCCGTTTCATACAAATTTACCGGGGCATCCATCGATTACAACCTGACCAAAACGCTGCAACTTAGCACTTTCGTGAATCAGGCGCCGCTGGTATATCCGCCGCTGGAATCGAGGTTCAACGAAGAATTGAAAGACATGTTCACCCGAAATACCCGCTTGCAGCTTGTGAATCAGAACGGCGATATGGAAATTGAAGGCGAAATTGTGGGATACGAGCTTACGCCGCTTGCCGTGCAGGAAGACGCTTTCGCGGCCGAAACGCGCCTGACGATGAATGTGCGCATGCGTTTTCGCAACAACAAGGTGCCGGGACAAGACAAAGAGGAAACCATTTCGGCAAACCGAACCTTTTCCAGCAACGTGAACCTCACCGATGTGCAAGACCAGCTCATCGACGAACTTACCAAAGAGATAGTAGATCAGATTTTCAATGCAACGATGGCAAACTGGTGAAAATGACAAAGTTGGAGATTCTGCAATACATAAACGATAGCGACCGGTTGAACGGGGAAACATTAATCCGGCTAAAAAATCTGGTGCAAGAGTACCCGTATTTTCAAACCGCCCATTTATTGCTCGCCAAAAACCGGTATTTAATCAATCCGGAAGAGTTCGAAAAAAACCTGCCACAGGTTTCCGCGTTGTGTGCCGACCGAACTCGCTTTTTTTACTTCATCAACAACGAAAAATACGGCCGCTTTTTCCCCAAAGAGAAATCGTTAGAAAATATCGATAGAACTGAAGCATTATTAAGCAGTTATTTCGATAATTTTTCAGAAGAGCCACCGGAAATTACACCGGTTGAGTCGTCAATAATTTCGACAGATTACCTGACGTATTTGCAAAGTTTGGAAAATGCCGGTGAGGAAGAAATATCCGTTAATGAACATAACGGGTTTAAGCATCAGAATATTATCGATAACTTCCTGGAAAAAGCCGATGCAAATGAAATTATGTTTACACCGGCAAAAGATGAGCCGCAAAAGCCGCGAGAGCCCGATACGGAGCCGGAAGGGCAAGGTTTTTTAACCGAAACTCTTGCTAAAATTTACATCAAACAAAAAAAATATGAGCAAGCGCTTACAATTATTAGGCAATTAAGTTTGAATTTTCCAAAAAAAAGTGCTTACTTTGCCGACCAAATTCGATTTTTGGAACTTTTGATACTCAACGAGAAAAATAAAAAACAATAAAAACATGTATATTTTTATCACCATTCTTATTTTAATTGCAGCTATATTGATGATTCTCATCGTATTGGTGCAAAATTCCAAAGGCGGGGGATTGGCTGCCGGCTTTTCATCGTCGAACCAAATAATGGGTGTGCGCAAAACTACCGACTTCCTCGAAAAAGCAACCTGGACGTTGGCTGCTACAATAATTGTTTTAAGTATTTTGACGGCAAAATTTACCACATCCAGATCCAATGTTCCGCAGTCGCAAATTGAAGTTCAACAACCTGCACCGCTCGCTCCAACTACCGCGCCCGATGTAACGCCCGTTTTACCGATACAACCTGCGCCGGAAACAACGCCGCCTACCGAATAATTGGTTAATATAATGAATAATGAAAAGAGAAACTGTTGACGGTTTCTCTTTTTT